>JAVBRH010000306.1:0-13334 GCA_031548225.1 Apibacter sp. | reverse complement strand
TTTTATATTAAACCGATCGACAATACTTTAGTAGACGGAAACCGGAAGGTTAAAGTTTCTGTTACCGGAAATGACTATCCGGAGGCTTCGGAAGAGATAACCATTATTGATGATGAAGTAAGTACGGTTGTTTTAACTCCGTCAAAGGCTAAGGCTACCGACGGGGAGCAGATTACGGTTTCTTTACAAACCGATATGGCTAAAGATAAAGACGTTAAATTTACTCTTACTGCCGATCAGCCTTCCCGATGGGGAGTTCCTTCGGAGGTTATTTTGCCGGCAGGTAGCAGGAATGTGTCTTTTACAGTAAATATACTGAATACCCAGACAGCAGAACCTGCTGTGACCGGAAAAATTATGGCAAGAGCAGAAGGATATAAAGCAGGAAATGCCGAAGTGCAATTGGTCAGTGCCTATATACCGACGTTTGAATTTATCGTGAGCCCTTCCACTATCTCCGAAGGGGATGGAATGCATGCTTCTTATGGAACCATTAAAAGACTGGATAAATCTAATGTGGCGGTAACGTTGAAATTATCGGCAAATACGAAAGATGCCCTAATTCTTCCGGAAACCATAGAATTTCCTGCCAATGTAAACCAGCAGAAATTTAACATAGGAGTCGTAGATAACAGTATTGTGGATAACACAAGAACTGTAAAGATAACCTCTTCCCTGTATTTTTCTTCCTGTAAATGTACCGCAGGAGCAGGAGTGGACGGAGCCGAGCTGAGCCAGAATATAATCATACTGGATAACGACGGACTGGCACTTAGCATAAAGGCTAATCCGGGAACAGTAAAAGCAGGCAAAGACAATGCGGCTAAAATAATTATCAGCAGGACCACTACGGATCTTTCCGGGCCGGTAACTGTAAGATTATCTTCCGATGCCCCGACTATAGTAACCATTCCGGAAACGGCTGTAATTCCTGTAGGCAGTGAATCAGTAGAAGTAAGTATCAATACAAAAATTGATTCCAGTAAGGAAGGAGACCAGACTATACGGATACAAGCACAGGCTGATGGTTACACCAACGGATTCGGATGGATATTAGTGACCGATCAGAATAAACCGGATGCGGTGGTTACCAAAGTAACAACAGCTTCACAAGTTGCAGGAGGCGGGCGATTGGAGATAACAACAACGATCGGTAATGAAGGCTTTACCACTCTTGCTAAAGGCATGAAAGTAGAATACTACCTGTCTAAAGACAAGCTCGTAAAAAACGGAACACTTTTCGCCACAACTGAGTCAGATGTAGATATTGCAGCAGGCGGTTCCTCTGAATTGGTTAAAAACGTTCAGCTGCCTGATTTGGCGGGAGCGTATTACCTGTTGGTGGTTGTCAATTCAGATAACAAGACACAAGAACTGACCTATACCAATAATCAGGGAGATACTTCCATTACCTTACTTCCGGGCTATACAGCAACAGCATCGGTTAATAAATCCTTATACAAATCGGAAGAAGCCGTTGCCATATCCGGAGCGGCCAAAATGCTTGATAATACCCCGGCAGCCAATAAGGATGTGGAAATAACCATTTATAATGGCGATTTTGTACGGTCTTATACCGTTAAGGCCAATTCCACAGGAAATTATACATACGAATTTCAGCCTTTGCCGGGAGAAGGAGGTCATTATAAAGTAAGCGCCGGTTATCCGGGAACTAAGACCGATACTCAGGCAGAGTTTGATATAGCAGGATTTGAATGGACGAATAAAAAAGATGTGATATGGGAAGTAGATGACAATACCCCGTTGCAAGGTGAATTTAAATTAAAAAATAATACAAAGGTACCTCTTACTCAGGTAACACTGGTTCTGCCGGATAATATAGATTTTACCATTGATTTTCAACCGGTAAATATCGCAGCCGGTCAGGAAGGAACTGTAAGTTACAGTATTCTTTCAAATAAGCCTACTGAAGGAAGGGATTATCTGCGAATTCCGGTAAAAATAGTTTCCAATGAAGGAGCAAAACTTGATTTTACCGCCTGGTATTTTTGTCATACCCAGGTAGCCAGGTTAACAGCTAAACCGGTAAGCATCAATACTACCATGACCAAAGGAGCTTCCCGTTATTATGAGATAGATGTAGTCAATACGGGATCAGTAGCGGCCAAAGACGTAAAAGTGGAGCTTCCGAAATTAGACTGGATGAACTTAGCCAGTCCGCAGGTCATAGAAACCATAGCTCCTTATGATACCATAAAAGTAATAGTACAGTTAAAACCAACGGAAAGACAACAGTTGAATGTTCCTTTAAGCGGGGCAATTGCAATAAATCCTTCCAATGGCAGCGGATTACAAATTCCGTTTAAAATAGAAACCGTTTCCGAATCCACCGGTTCACTGCAAATTGACGTAGTGGATGAATATACCTACAATACGGAAAGGGCGCCTCATTTAAAAGGAGCTAAAGTGATTGTTCGTCATCCGTTTTCAGGGAAAATAATGGCAGAAGGACTCACCGATGAAAACGGGTTATTCCGCGCAGACGATCTGCCGGAAGGATATTATACACTGACCGTATCTGCGGATAAACACAGCAATTACCAGAACAACATTCTGGTCGATCCGGGAACGCTCAATAAAGAACAGGTTTTCTTATCCTATCAGGCGATCAGCTATCAGTGGAATGTAGTTCCTACCGAAATAGAAGATGAGTACCGCACCGAATTGGTCGTGAAATTTGAGACCAATGTGCCAAAACCGGTACTTACCATAGATATTGATGATCCTCTATTAGATCTGGAACCGGGACAAAGCAGGATAAGTTATGCGGTGATTACCAACCATGGACTGATCGCATTATCCAAAGTAGATATCAGTGTGGGAAATGTAGGGGATTATACCCTTACTCCTATGATTACTTATCTGGATGTATTGAATGCCAAATCTTCTGTGACCATTCCGGTTTTGATAAAAAGAGAATCAGGAGGCAGCAAAAGGACTATGGCAGAGGTCTGCCAGACTTACCTTATAGCCAGGGGAATTTTCCCATGTGCCGGAGAGCAGGAAGTTGAAGCATTCCGTCCTTATCATATTACCGTTTGCATCCAGGTGGGGGATCCGGGGCCTCCAATGCCTATTCATCCGCCTTCAAATCCTGCCCATCCGGGAGGATTATCCGGTTGGGGAGGAATTTCCTCGTGGGCAGGTTCAGGTGAGTTTTCATTAGAACTTCCTACGATATGTACCAATCCTTGTTTAACCTCAGTGTTAGGTATGGTAATAGGATGTCGTGGAGGATGGCAAGGTGCATTAGTAAGTTGTGTGTTAGGACTTGTAACTGCGGGTCCTGATTTGGTAAATCTAGGATTTGCAGCGGCTGGATGTATTCCGGGACGTAGGGGATGTATAGCAGGTATGGTATCGGTATTGAAAAGCTGTATATATGACCCTCTCGCATCAGGAAGAATGATGGGAGGAGTAGTATCCAGGAATGTTTTTTGGGAAACGATGTATGGAGATTTCGTTGCAATGGATGAAGGTACAAAGGCCTTGCAAGGAAGGACAGAAGAATACATAGGGAACTCCCGGATAATGAACAGTGATTATTTTCAAGATTTCATGAGAGAAGTGGGAGCATCTTTAGACGGGAAAAGAAAGTTCACTTCTTCGGATATTTTAAGTATAAAAGCGAATCTATCCCATACAACTATTTCTGCGGCAGATATTGAGAATTTCTGCAACAGATGGAATAAGACCTTAGAAGCTTGGAATAAAAATATCCTGACTCCTGATGGAGAGTATCCTAACATAGTAAACAGGGTAAATATTGAAAATTATGACAGAATACGCCAGGATTTGGTAGATCGCGTAAGGAGCAGGAATTTTACCTCTGCTTCGGAAATGTATGACAAAGACATGGCAGATATGAAGGCTTATGCAGAACAAGCCCGTCTATGGGTAGGTGTAAGCAGCAGGAGAACTGCCGCTACGGAAAAAGCTCAGGATGCCGATATGCCGGCTTCCGTTTGTGCCACTGTAACCGTGAAATTCTCACAAAAAATAACCATGACCCGGGAGGCATTTGAAGGTACTTTAACTTTAAACAACGGAGGAGATGCCGGAGAGGTTAAAGATATAGATTTGGATCTGTTAATTACCGATGAAAACGGAGAAGATGCCACTCATCTGTTCCAGATCAATAAAGATGATTTCTTAAGCGGTTTAGGTGTAGTAGGGCCTCAAAACAGTAAAGACGGAAAAGTTATTTTTATTCCGACCAAACAGGCAGCGCCTACCGTGGCAAAAAATTATTCTTTCGGAGGAACTCTTTCCTATTTGGATCCGAATACCAGCGAAAAAATAACAGTCAAACTATATCCGGTTACTTTGGAAGTGAATCCGAGTCCTGATCTGGTATTGCATTATTTTATGCAGCGAGATATTCTGGGAGATGATCCACTTACCGAAGACATAGTGGAACCAATGGTTCCGGCAGAAATGGCATTGCTGATTAAAAATGAAGGCTATGGAACCGCTAAGAATGTAAGAGTGGAATCTGCCCAGCCTGAAATTATCGAAAATGAAAAAGGATTATTGATTGATTTCAACATCATAGGATCTAATTTCAACAACGAGCCGAAACAATTAGGTTTGTTAAATGTGAATTTCGGAAATATAGAGTCACAGAAATCGGCTATAGGACAATGGTGGTTTACCAGCACCCTATTGGGGCATTTTGTTAAATATGACATTAATGTGACCCATTTAAGCAGCTATGGCAACAAGAATTTAAGCCTGATCAAAGATTATCAGGTGCATGAATTGATTAAAAGTGTGAAGGCCTACGGGGCAGGGCAGGATGACATCTCAGACTTCCTGGTAAATGATATACCTGATTCGGATGATACTCCGGACATGATCTATTATTCAAACGGGGATAAAGACGATGTGTATTCAGCCAGAGGAGCATCCGTATCAGCGGTTGTTTCTGCCAGCAGGCTGACTACCACCCTTACCCTGACTCCTTATATGAGAGGCTGGAACTATGGAAATGTAGAGGATCCGGGGAAAAACAAGTATGAGTTAACCAAGGTTGTCAGAAATTCCGATAACTTTGAAATTCCTTCTGAAAACTTCTGGCAGACATTTGTTACTTTACGGGAAGGTAAAACTCCTAAATATGAAAACAAACTTCATTTTGTAGATAAAGTTTCAGATACGGAAACATACACCTTGTATTATACCCCTGTTAATACCGATTTCCCTAAAGTAGTATCTTTTGATCTGGCCGGAGGAGTTACCACGGAACCGGTGGAAGATATTCAGGTGAAATTCAACAAACCGATAGATGTAAATACATTTACCACCCAGAATATTAAGTTAATCCATCAGGGAGTGAATGTTCCGACGGATGATATCCTGATTGGTAAAATAGACGATACAACTTATTCATTACATGTTAAGTCTCTTACCACTACTTCCGGTTATTATGAACTGACTGTACAGTGTGCCGGAATCAAGGATTTGGAAGGAAATGAGGGAACTTACGGAAAAAGCGTGAATTGGACTCAGGTGATAAGTGAATTAGGTATTCTTAACTTTAAGACCGATCAGACCCAGACTCAGCCTGTAGGCAGTGTAGAGATTATATTCAACAGGAAAGTATCTCCGGATCAGTTTGTAAAAGAAAGACTGGCACTAAATGGAAATCCGGTTCCGAATGTTACCCTGGAGACCTCAGATCATTTACACTATACCATTTTAGGGTTAGGAGAGTATAACCAGCAGGACGAAACTTATGAACTGTCTGTGGATCTTCCTGCAATTAAGGCAGAGGATAACACTCAGGGATTAGTGATCCAGACCCATAAGTGGAAAGTAGATATTATCCTTCCGGAAGTGAAGCATTTTACCCCGCAATATCAGGGAGCTGTAAACAGTCAGAACGTGACCGATATGAAAGTTACCTTAAACAAACCTGTGACTGCGTTTGAAGCAGGTTGGGTAACCCTGTATAAAGGAAGCGTAAATCAAAATGCCGGTCTTACCGTAACCAAACAGGATGATCTACACTATCTGATCTCAGGATTAGGAGAATATACACAGACTGCGGGAGGATATAAGTTATCGGTTACCCAGTCCAACTTCACGGATGAATCCGGGAATTACGGAGTAGGAAAAGTCGATACCATGTGGGTTGTAAGTTTTGAAAGACCGTTGGCTCCTGTGAATATGAAAATCACTCCGGACAGAGGTTCTTCCTCTACGGATAATATTACTTCCGGAACCGATCTGAAAATTAGTTTGAAAACGGTTTCAGATAAACAAACAATTGCTTTATATGCTGTAACCCCGCTCGGAGAGACCTTAGTTAAAAGACAGTATGTGGAAAATGCAGGAGAAATACTGATACCGGTTAACGGTTATACAGGTAAAATTATCTTTAAAGCGCTGGCTTATGACAGTTATGGAAACGAAGGAGATCCGGCAAGCATAGAAGCCTATATTGATAATGTAGATCTGGGAGCAACGATTTCCCCGGTGTTTAAGGGAGATTATGACTGTTCGGAACTGGATTATGTTCAGGTAACTTTCACGGATGAAATAAAGGCTTCGGAATTTACTAAAGAGGCAGTTATTGTAAGAGCAGGCGGAGTTTCGGTTTCGGTTACTGATCTTCAAATCACCCGGGTATCTGACAAAGAATTTAAAATAAGCCAGATCCGGAATATTACCAATAATGGAAGCATTTCCTTAGGAGTTGACCTATCAGCACTGCATAAGAAGTTAAGCGGTTTGCAGGGGAATAGAGTTGCAGAACAAAATATAGGAAGCGTAACCAGCTTTTTGATGGTGATAGCAGGAGATGAGAACATTCCGGCAAACAATCGTACTGCCACCTATGTTGCCACTTCCGGAATGGAAGACTATAAGTGGGGTGTTACAGGAGGAGAGATTATAGAAAAACAAGGCAATACAGCAGTAGTAAGATGGACGGAAAAAGGAGAGCAGATAATTATACTGACCTATATAACACCTAACCAATGTACCAATACGACCTCTAAGACAGTAAAAGTAGAAGATACCATGTCAACGGAAGAAGTAGTAAGCCTGCCAAAAGATAAGATGCTGGTAATAGCACCTGTGCCGAATGACGGAAGATTTACCCTTCTGATGAAAGGAGAGGAGGGAGTATTTACGCTGAATGTTTATGATATGAGCGGAAGAATAGTTTATACGGAAAAAGAAGTATATATTTCCGGAAACTTCAGGAAGGATATAAATACTCATATCAAAGACAGCGGAGTTTATTACCTGATCTTACACAATACAAAGGCTACATATAAAGGTAAATTTATAGTAAAAAGTAATCTGTAGTTAAGTACTAAAAAAGCGAAAAAGAGAGGTGTTTACACCTCTCTTTTTGTTTACTATGTATCTTCCCAACCCTCCAAAGGAGGGCTTTCTTGCTAACAGCCAATAGCTAATGGCTAATAGCCTTTAGTAAGAAGCTAGAGGAAAGAAGGAGTAAGCTATAAGGAGTAAGGAGAGCTTTTTCCTCTTTGGTATCGGGTAATTGTCCTTCTGAACACAAACGTAGTTTGCGAGCGGTAGCTCTGAAGAATCTCTCTAAAAACTATTGGCTGTTAGCTATTAGCCATTAGCTGATGGCTTTTAGAGAGATCCCTCCTATCGTCGGGATGACAGGTTTGTGTTTAGTTTGTCTTCCTATCGGAGGGATACGACAAGGCAAACCGGACGAAAAACACACAATCGGAGACCTCCGATAGCATGAAAATAAAAGAAAACAACCTTCCGGAGACCTACGGAGGCATGAATTGGAAGAAAAGCAGGCAGTCGGAGAGGTACGACAGGGTGAAAAAAGAAATATTTGGGTTGTCGGGGGCCTCCGACAGGATGAAAATGGAAATATTATAGGTGTTGTGCATGCACAATAACAAGAAAACAAAAGAAAACCTATAATTGTGTTTACGCAATAGCATGAAAATGAAAAAAAACAGATAATTGTGTTTACACGAGGGTATGAAAATAGAAAAACCTATGGTTGTGTATGCACAATTGTTTAAAAATGAAAGGAAACTTATAATTGTGTTTACACAATGGTATGAAAATGAAGAATCTATTTAAGTACGAAGTTAGAAAATCATAAATCAACAATCTAACTTAGAAAGAGATCCTTCCTATCGTCAGGAAGACAATCCCCCAGCCCCGAAGGGGAGCAACGCTCCTTCGGGGCTGGGGGAATAAGTTATTTACTTCGGTAATTTTTGGATACAAACTCTAATCCTGTTTCTATAATATCCCCCATGTTCTGACAATACTTGAAATGGGAGTTATAGGTTAATTTTTGTAAATGGGTTCTCAGTTGTTCCACATTTTCTTTAGGCGAAATTTCGTCTTCTTTCATAACAGCGATCAAATCAAGATAACGCTCATAGCTGTTTATGATACGTTTGGCAATAAGCGACCGTACCTCTTTTCTGTACTGTTCTACGGAATTATGTTTTAACCGGTCCATTACTAACTTGACCATTTCTTTATTTTCTTTGAAGTATTGTGGTAAATAAACCTTCAGGTTTCCTTCATAACATTGCTGGTCAAAATCTATTGCCCGGATACGGTACACGATCTGGTCATAGTCATGGGTAACCACTACTACATAATTATAGGAACGCATGTCGCCCAAGAGCCCTACCAGACAACGTTCGTTGAATTTTACAAATTCTTTTGCTATCTGCGATTTTTCAAGTTCGGAACACTTTTCCAGATGTTTTTTGATAAACACATCCCCGGGAATACCCAGAATATGTTCTTCAATGAGGGTGTCCTTATAAACCATGTAATTCACACGGTTGGGTGAAAATATATCTTCCAACTCCAGACCATAGATCCGGGAAGCATCCGCTTTTTTAATGTAAAAATTAGTATAGTTATCGTTCAGAACATTCCGCACCCGTATCCGGAAAGGCTTGGAATTTCCGAATGTGCAGAATTCAATGGAATCCACAGTAAGATAAGGCAGACTTGCTTCATCCCCGTCAGAGTGAAGCAGGGTATAGATTTTATTCAGACTTCTTTGAATTTCCGAGTGTTCCCACTCGGAGTAATAAACATTCAGCCATAGTGTATCATTGCCCTCTTTGTCTTCAATAGAAGTATAATCCTGAAAACGCAATAAATCATCATACAGCAGAGGAGAGGTAGTTGTGCGGTTATATTTTTCCAAATACTGCATCAATCCATCCCTGATGGGATAGATAGGCTTACGAAATTCTATCTTGATTTCCTTTTTGGCTTCTTTCATTCAAAATGTATTTTACAAAATCGGACAGTATCATTTTACCTTAAGCAAAGGCAAAATAATAAACCAATTTATTAAAAATAAGAAATTTTTTTGATATAACGAAATTATTCATCGCTTTGTATAAGGGAAATGGTATCAGAAAAGGAGTTAAAATAGGGTGTCAATTTAACTTCTCA
Organism: Apibacter sp.; assembly: GCA_031548225.1. Classification (GTDB taxonomy): domain Bacteria; phylum Bacteroidota; class Bacteroidia; order Flavobacteriales; family Weeksellaceae; genus Apibacter. The sequence continues at coordinate 3,872 of JAVBRH010000306.1, read as the reverse complement.
TATTATTGGGGGAAGATTTACATTTCTATTTCTCCTGATATTCCAATTGTATTTTTTTAGGCAGCTTTTTTACCACCTCTTCCAACGAATGTCGAATCCAGTATTTCACGGTTTCATCGTCCATATCGCCATTCAGGGTAATGCTATTCCAATATTTTTTATTGAAATGCCAGGCTGCTTCCACACTGGTGTAATGTTCGCGCAAATCAATTGCTTTTGCAGGGTCACATTTTACGGATATTTTCAACTCAGGGTCATTCAGCGGAATTACGGTAAACCATTTACCCAATACCCTGAACATAAGGTATTCATCTTTAAATGGCATATCTTCTGTTACCCCTTTTAATGACAGGCAGTATTCACGTAATTCTTCGATATTCATGATTTTTCTTTAGCTTCTTTTTCAAAAATTTTCTTATTGTTCATTAAGTACAATTTTAATATTAAAATTTAGGTTTTTGAAAGTTTTTCAATTTCATCTTGAAGCGCCTGATCCCAAATAAATTCCACGTTAAATTTCCCTGTGGGAAATAAGGTGAAAATAGCTTTATTCCATCTGTTTTTTTCATTTTCTGTCATTATTTCATGAAGGTTTAGAATAGACCTGGATAAGAAAAAATCACTAGGGGCATTAAATCTTTTATCATCATCAAGAAATCCCTTCAATCCAACACTACTGCCTAATACTTCAATATGTAATTTTGCTGCTTCCCAATTATCCGTTTCAATATTATCAATTATAGATTGACTTATTTTATGATATATATCACTAACTGTTTCCATTTTATTTTTTTAATTTAAGTTTTAGCAAGTTTTTCAATTTCATCTTGAAGTGCTTGATCCCAAATAAATTCCATGTTAAACTTTCCTGTGGGAAATAAGGTGAAAATGGCTTTATTCCATCTGTTTTTTTCATTCTCACTTGTTATATTGTTCAGTTCTTTTATATCTCTCATATTTTTAAAACTATCTATTAAAATAACATTCTTCATTTGATCATTATTTTTGTATTCTAAATATGTTTTAACACCTCCAACATATTCAATTAATAATTTAGCTTCATCCCATTGCTCCTCAATTGAATCAATTATTCTCTGCCCAATTTGATGATATATTTCAGATACAGTACTCATTTTTAAATATTTTATTTATTATACAAATAGTAAATTTACAAAAGTCTTTGTTTTTTCAATCTATCAATTCAATAATTAACATATTATTTTATTAAAGAGGGGGAAGTTCTCTTATGAATTTAATAAAATTAGTAATATCATTATAATCACTCATTTATTATAGTTTTAGGTAATAGTTATTGACTTTCTATTATTCTTTCCAATATATCGTATCACAAGGATTAATTTTGATACTTCATACCCTGATGAATATTTTGTAATTAATGTATAAAAAGAAATTGTAAACAATTTTCTTTTTACAGCAGATATTCTACCCTCTTTTGCCTTTCCTTTTTCCAAAGAACTTTCATAATAGTTTAAATCATCTAACTGTAGTTCATAGTAATTATCAAAATAATCACTTGTTTTAATATTTGCTCTCATTTTTTTTTTGCTAAGACTTCTGTTTGGTAAATTTAATCATAAACATTTTGTGGTGGCATTTTCTTGATGTAATTTTGACGGAATTTAACATGAACTCAAAAATCTGAAATGAAGAAAATCCTGACAATATTATTTTCGACCCGGACAACAGCAGTAATGCTTGTGATTTATGCAGTGGCAATGGCTTGGGCCACATTTGTTGAAAGAGATTATGGAACTCCTGTAGCAAAGGCTTTGATATATAATGCCCGATGGTTTGAATTAGTTATGCTAATCTTGATTCTTAATTTCATTGGAAATATTAAAAGATACCAGTTATGGAAAATAGCAAAATGGCCGACACTGGTTTTTCATATTTCCTTTATTTTTATTTTCATTGGAGGAGCTATTACCCGTTATATAAGTTATGAAGGAACTATGCACATCCGGGAGGGAGAAATGACCAACGAAGTGCTTTCAGAAGGAACTTTCTTTAAAGTGGGAATATCTAATGACAAAGGAGAAAGAAGAGGATATCAGGATATACCGTTTATTATGGTTCCCAAGGATATACCCTTTTTACTTAAACCCTTTCGGAGAGAGTTCAAAGCCCAATACGAATTTTTAGGAAAGAAGGTTAGTCTTAAAACTACCAATTATATTCCCAGGGCTCAGGACTCTTTACAGCTTTCTTCTACCGGAAAACCAGTACTTCAGCTTGTAACCATAGGAAATGGAGGAAGGGAAAACGTTTATATTGAGGAAGGAACTGTTCGGCAAGTAGGAAATGCCACAGTCAGTTTCAATACTCCTATGGAAGGAGCTATTAATATTACCCTGCAAAATGGAGAATTGAGTGTTTCATCACCCATGATGGGACGCCGGATGATTATGGAAACTCAGGAAGAGAAAGAGGTAGAAGGAGAAAACAAAGTACAGCCCTTAGAACTGGCGAGCCTGTATCAGTTTCCCAATGTCAGTTTTGTAATTCCTAAAGCTCCACAGCAGGGAAAGATAGTGTATTATGCAGGAGATAAAATGAAAAACAGTGACGCTCCCGATTTGATTTTCATGGAGGCATCTACAGATAAAGAAACCAAGGAAATTTTATTTTACGGAAAAAAAGGAATGACCAAGTTTCAGAAACAGTTCATGATAGACGGGCTTTTAGTATCGGTAGGATATGGATCTAAAATCTATCATACAGAGCCGTTTTATTTAAAGCTCAATAAATTTATTATGGAACATTATCCCGGAAGTAACAGTCCGTCCTCTTATGAGTCGGAAGTTTCTATCGTGGATAACGGAAAAGAAGAGCCCTATAAAATTTATATGAATCATATTTTAAATTACAAAGGATATAGATTTTTTCAGTCCAGCTTTGATCAGGATTTGAAAGGAACCGTCTTATCCGTAAATCATGACTTCTGGGGTACAACCGTTACTTATGTAGGGTATGCACTATTGATATTGGGAATGTCCGCAAGCCTGTTTTGGAGAGGAAACCGGTTCTGGAAGCTGAATGACCAGTTGAAACGGATTTCCAGGAATAAAAAGAATTATGCCGCAATATTTTTGTTAATGGGAGTGCTTTCCTTTTCGCAAAAGATAGATATGCATGGAACGGAGGACGGAAAACCCCGTAAAGAAACAGTTACGGAAGATAAGAAAGATGAAGATACCCATGTGCATGCAGATGGAACCGTTCATGAAGGAAAACATTATGAGCCGGAAGTGGAGCCTACGAAAGAAAATGCACATAACCATCCGAAGGATGAGGGCATACAAAATTTGATTCCTCCTAAACCTTTAGATCCTGAAACCTTTGCTAAATCGATAAAAATACCCAAATCCCATTCCGATAAATTCGGAGCTTTGTTAGTTCAGTCTTTTGACGGAAGAATAGAGCCTGTCAATACACTGGCATTGGAGGTTTTACGTAAACTTCACAAAAGCGATAAGTTTTATAACCTGGATGCAAACCAGTTTTTACTTTCCATTTCATTAGATCCGATGAATTGGGCTCAGGTGCCTTTAATTAAAGTAGGGAACAGAGGAGGAGAGGAGCTGAAAACTCTGACCAAAGCCAATGCAGAGGGATATACGACATTAATGAATTTGTTTCCGGAGGGACCTGATGGATCTCCCCGTTTTGTTCTGGAAGAACAATTTAGAAAAGCATTTGCCAAAAAACCGGGGGACCAGTCCAATTATGATAAAGAAGTAATAGAGCTTAATGATAAGTTGCAGGTTATGCTAACCCTTATTGGCGGTCAATATTTACGGTTTGTTCCCCTTCAGAATGATCCTAAACACACCTGGACTTCCTGGATGAAT
>JAVBRH010000063.1:0-4222 GCA_031548225.1 Apibacter sp. | reverse complement strand
CCAGTAAAACAGGGGCTTTTTTCTTGGCTTCTTCTTTTTCCATCCCCGTAGAAACCAATTCTGCAATTTCTTTTTGATATTCCTTATCAAAGAGGACATAGTACTTCCCCACTAAATGATCTCCCTTTATATTAGCCGTTTCCGGAGTTTCTCCGTTGCCGAATTTCTGCCAGGCCAGCATGGATTTACATATATGAATCCCCCGGTCATTTATTACTTGAGCTGTCATTATTTCATTTCCGGCCGCTTTCAGTATGTTACTAATGGAAAAGCCCAACAGGTTATTACGGATATGTCCCAAATGAATGGGTTTATTGGTATTGGGAGAGGAATATTCTACCATGATTTTGGATTTCTTCTCCTTACTGAATCCAAAATTGGTATCTGAATAATGAGTTCTTACTGTCTGGGTAAATATTTTAGGGTTTAAAACCAGATTTAAAAATCCTTTCACTACATTGAAAGAGTTGAATGCTTCCTGCTGTGTCAAATATTCTCCTATCTTATGGGCTATTTCCTCCGGTTTTTGTTTGAGTTCTTTTACCAGAGGGAAAACGACAAGCGTATAATCTCCTTCAAATTCTTCTTTGGTTATCTGTATTTCAATCGTTTGTACTTCTACTCCAAATAATTCTTTAACTGCCTTTACACTCTGCTCTTTTACTAAGGATTTCGGATTCATTCTTGTTATTCTGATTTATCTTACAAATTTACGGATTTCATTTTAGTAACTGTAAAAATAGTACTAATATAACCTGAGTTTGACATAACTATTAAATATAATTATTTTGATTATTAGTTTTTTTCTTTTGCCTTGATGCAAAAGAAAGAAAAAATCAAGGCTTTGAGCAAATTAGCTTGAAAAACTCATGAAAAAAGCTAAAATATTTAAACTCAGAGCTACGCTCGCAAACTTTGTTTGTGCTCAAACAGAAAATATTTTTTAACGCTTTTTCCTATCGTTTTTCTGACGCATTTGCTCAGAGGCCGAATTAAAAAACATATTTATTAGTAGATTTTTAGAATTATCTTTCCTTTATTTTTTATCGAATCACGTTAATATAAATCTCTCCCGGAAATCGAAACATAACTTCCGGCTTCTAAGTTTACCTGAATTTATTGGATAAAAACTGATTTATTTTGAAGAAAAAGGTCCGGTAATCAAGTTGGTTACGACTCCTCTCGGGTTGGTAAGCAATGATTTATAACTAAAAAAGATATTTCCTTTTACTTCCGGAAAATTCCGGTTATAATTTACCTGTTGAATTAACTCATCCGATTGTTTCCATTCGTTTACCCTGTAAGCTGCCAATCCTATATATAATCTGGTTTTGGTTTCTTTTGCTGCATTGTTCCACCATTCAACCAAAGTAGAATAGTCTGCGGCTGAATGCCCTCTCTGCCAGTAAAGCTGAGGTGCTACATAATCAATCCAGCCATTCTCCATCCAGCTAAGAATATCTGCATACAAATCATCGTAATTTTGAAGAGCTTTGGTTTTTGATCCTCTTATGTCTGAACTTTCATTTCGCCACACTCCGAACGGACTTATCCCAAAATCAATATCTTTCTTTTCTGTTTTAATTTCATCATGAAGTTTCTTCACAAACATATTTACATTATTCCTCCTCCAGTCGGCCTTACTGTCAAAAGCGGATCCATACCGGGCATATTCTTTACCGTCCGGATATTCCTGATTTCCCACTTTATACGGATAGAAATAATCGTCTAAATGAATCCCGTCTATGTTGTAATTTTTCACTACTTCCATAATACTTTCCACCACATAATCCGATACCTCCGGAATTCCAGGGTTTAAGTACAACTGTTCTGCATATCTTACCACCCAGTCCGAGTGTTTATAAGCTATATTGTCAGAACTCAGATTACTCCAGCTGGCACTCCCTGCCGAAAGCCGGAAAGGGTTAAACCAGGCATGAACTTCTATGTTTCTTTTATGAGCTTCTTTAATTATAAATGCCAACGGATCATATCCGGGATCTACTCCCTGCTTTCCTGTCAGGTATTTTGACCAGGGACTCAGTTTTGATTTATAAAAAGCATCGGAAGAGGGTTTTACCTGAACTATAATGGCATTCATATTCCATCTCTGTACGTTATCCAGTAAATCCAAAAATTCCTGCTTTTGTTCTTCTACAGACAAACCGGTCTTGGAAGGCCAGTCCAGATTGGAAACAGTGGCTACCCACACAGCTCTAAATTCTTTGGAATTTCTATCATTATGAGAATTGAAAGAATCATCCAATTCTTTTGGCTGGGCTAAAATGAAATTTGTTATTATAAAACCAAATAAAATAAAATAATTTCTCAAGTTTCTCATTATAGTATTCTAATTTATATCTATTTACAAGTACAAATTTAAGCATTAATTTAATATAAAACCCTAACATTATGTTAATTAATTACTTAAATTTTTTATTGATTTTAACACTTTATAAATAATTGAATAACAGATATTTATCAGTTTGAATCATTTTCCTATATAAAAAACAGCCTGCAATAAGCAGGCTGTTTTATCTGATATGGATAAAAATTTACTCTATTTTTTTGCTTCTGTGTAATATTTCAGAAAATAAGGAATGGTTTCAATTCCCTTATAAAAGTTAAATAATCCATAGTGTTCATTCGGAGAATGGATAGCATCGGAATCTAATCCAAAGCCCATTAATACGGATTTAGCGCCTAAAACATCCTCAAATAAAGAAACAATGGGAATGCTTCCCCCTGTCCTGTAAGGAAGAGCTTCCTTTCCAAAGGTCTTTTCCATCGCTTTTTTAGCTGCAATATATCCTGAATCTGACGAAGGCAGAACGTAAGCCTTTCCTCCATGATGAGGAGTAACAGTCACTTTAACACTTTCAGGGGCTATGGATATAAAATGTTGGGTAAATAATTTTGTAATTTCTTCAGGATCCTGATCAGGAACGAGCCTCATGGATATTTTCGCATAGGCTTCGGATGGAATTACTGTTTTTGCTCCTTCTCCTATATAGCCTCCCCAAATTCCATTCACGTCCAAAGTAGGACGGACAGAAGTTCTTTCCAAAGAGTTATATCCCTTTTCTCCTTCTGTTCCCTGTAATCCGATAGAATTTTTGAATACTTCCTCATCAAAAGGAAGTTTATTTAATTCCTCCCTATCTTTAGGAGATAATTCCTGTACTTTATCGTAAAATCCTTTAACGGTAATTCTTCCGTTTTCATCTAACAGGGAAGCAATCATTTTTGACAGAATATTGATAGGATTGGGAACCGCTCCGCCATATAATCCTGAATGTAAGTCCCGGCTGGGGCCTTCCACCTTTACTTCCACATAACTCAACCCCCGTAATCCGGTAGTTACCGTAGGTACCTGATTGGAAAAAATATGAGTATCTGAAATCAAAACCACATCACAGGCCAGTTTCTCTTTATTTTCCCTCAAGAATTTACCTAAATTAACCGAGCCTATTTCTTCTTCCCCTTCCACGATTATCTTTACATTACAAGGTAAAGTTTCCGTCTTAATTAAGGATTCCAACGCTTTCACATGCATAAAAAACTGTCCTTTATCATCTGCCGAGCCTCTCGCAAAGATAGCTCCGTCCGGATGTAGAGATGTTTTTTTTACTACAGGCTCAAAAGGCTTGCTTTCCCATAGTTCCAACGGATCGGCAGGTTGTACATCATAATGTCCATACATCAAAACAGTAGGGAGGGAGGAGTTTATCATTTTCTCTCCATACACTACCGGATTTCCCTGGGTTTGACATATCTCTACTTTTTCTAATCCGGATTGTTTCAAACTGTCTGCCACACTGTCCGCACAATTGAATATATCTTTTGAATAGGCAGAATCCGCACTTATGGAAGGTATCCTTAATAGTTCGAATAGTTCATCTAAAAAACGCTGTTTATTTTCCTGCTGATATTGGTATGCTTTATCCATTTTACTTTTTAGTCTGTTAATTTTATTAGTTGACAAAGATATAAAATTTTACACCTTACTTTTTTCTACTATTTTAATAATATGATTCTCTATCTCTTTAGTCTGATCTACAATCATAAAATGTCCTCCTCCTTTTATGATAATATCCGGCTTAGTATATTTTATAGGAAATATACGATCTTCCGTTCCATGAATATGAATTAAATTTTCAAAAACACTTAAGTTTTTCCATGAAATAATCTTATCTATTGCCCATCTAACGAAATAAGGATC
>JAVBRH010000056.1:0-13720 GCA_031548225.1 Apibacter sp. | reverse complement strand
TTAGGAATCCAGGAAGACAATTTCGTCAAAATGTTTGAATACTGCATCCAGTTTGGAGCTATTCTTGCAGTTGTAGTCCTTTACTGGAGAAAGTTCTTTGACCTGAAACGGCTCAATTTTTATGTTAAACTCGCCTGCGCGGTTATTCCTGCACTGATTTTAGGAAAACTGTTCAGCGAAAAAATAGACGACCTTCTCGAAAAACCCATTCCCATAGCTATTGTCCTGGTAATAGGAGGAATCATTTTACTCTTTATTGATAAGGCTTTCAAAAATCCCACTATCCTGAGAGAAGAAGATATCCCCATAAAACAGGCGGTAATTATTGGTTTCTGGCAATGTCTCGCCATGATGCCCGGAGTAAGCCGTTCCGCTGCCTCTATTATTGGAGGAATGCAGCAGAAATTAAGCCGGGAAGTGGCTGCCGAATTTTCCTTTTTCCTTGCTGTTCCCACCATGCTGGCGGTAACCGTTTATTCCTTGACCCTGAAAAAATGGGAAGAAGGAAATATTGAAATGAAAGGATACGAGCTTCTGGCTTCCAATAGCGATAAATTAGGCCTTTTCCTGTTAGGAAATGTAATTGCTTTTATTGTAGCTATTTTTGCCATTAAATTCTTTGTAGGAGTAATCAAAAAATACGGTTTCAAAATGTGGGGATGGTACCGAATCATTGTAGGATCCCTTCTGCTGATCTATTTTAAATTCTATCAGTAATACCTGCCGTATTTTATCGTAAAATTCTTATCTTGCATAGGATTGAAAAATATTGAATAATCCTATGACATCACTTCCCCTGACCGGCACTTATAAGTTCAGCGTAGATGCTTATTTAACCGACTTTAGAGGCAAAATGACCCTGCCTATGATCGGAAACTTTATGTTACAGGCTGCAACCAAACATGCTGATGAAAGAGGCTTCGGTTATTCCGACATGAAATCCATTCAACGTATCTGGGTGCTTTCCCGGATGGCCATTGAACTACGAGAATATCCGGATAATAATTCTATCCTGACTGTAAACACCTGGGTTGCAGATGTCAGCCGGTTATTTACCGAACGTTACTTTTCCTTTGAAAATGAACAGGGAAAAGAAATCGGTTTTGCTAAATCACTCTGGGCTGCGATTGACTGGGAAACCCGAAAACCTTCCAGTATGTTGGAGTTAACCGAATTACTGAAACTCATTGACAAGGATAAACCCTGTCCCATAGAAAATATGAGTAAAATTCCCTTATTAAAGGAGGATTACGATATCGTGGATAACTTTAAGGTAAAATACAGTGATATAGATATCAACAAACACCTCAACAGCATGAAATACATTGAACATTTAGTCAATGTTTTCGACATCAACCTGTTTAAAGAAAAAGAAATCCGAAGAATAGAGATTAACTACCTGTCCGAAGGGAAATACGGTTCCCATCTTACCATTTTGCAGAAAAAAGAAGAAGATTTCACTTACCTTCTGGAAATGAAAGACGGAGAAACCACCGTATGCTCTTCCTGCGTTCAATGGCAATAATAATCGGAAAACAATCCTTGTCTCATTTTAAATTCCTAACTTGCATTTTTAAATTCTTATATGCTTCAGGATAAGATAACGGAAAGAATATCTATTTTCTTAAAAAATTATTTTCATTCGGAAAACTTTGATCTGCAACCTATCACGGATAGCGCTTCCGACAGAAAATATTTCAGGATTCAAATGAATCAAAATTCATATATCCTGACTTTTAGTGAAAATATCCCTGAGACAAAGACCTTTTTATATTTTTCCCGGTTGTTTAAAGAAGAAAAGCTCCCCGTTCCTGAAATTTTGAAAGTAGATGAAACCTTTGAACTCTATCTTCAGGAAGAAGTGGGAAATCAAAATTTGCTTTCCTTATTAAATGAACAGGGAGAAAGTGACGAGGTGAAAAAATTATACTTACAATCACTGGACGAACTGATTAAACTTCAATATCAGGTTTCTCAAAAAATAGATTTTTCCCTTTGTTATGATTTTTCCCGGTTTGATGAAACCCTAATTTGCAATGACCTGAATTACTTTAAATTCTATTTTTTTCAGCCCCTTGAAATTCCTTTTTCAAATCAGAAATTATTGACTGAATTTGCTGCTCTGGCTCGAAAAATAAGTGAAATGGAACCTCTGGGATTTATGTACCGCGATTTCCAGACCCGGAATATCATGATTAAAAACTCCCGGTCTTTTTTTATCGATTATCAGGGAGGAATGAAGGGAAATACCGTTTATGATCTGGTTTCCCTGATTTGGCAGGCAAAGGCACAACTATCTCCCGAATTTAAAACCGAACTGAAAAAATACTATTTTTCAAAAGTCTGCATGGAACTGAAATTTTCCGAAAACCAGTTGGAAGAAGCTTATCAGCATTGTTTATTAATCCGTTTGTTACAGGTTTTGGGAGTTTACGGATTCCGGGGAATCTTACAAAAAAAACCGCATTTTATGGATAGTATTTCTTACGGGATCGAAAATTTAAAAACCATAAACAAAGAAAGTGAAATTTTAAACCAATATCCGGAATTAAAACGAATTATCTGGGAATTGTATCAGGAAGAAACCCTGTTAAAAATTAAAAATTTAATACAAAATAATGAGTGAGCAGTTACATATAACCATACAAAGTTTCTCTTACCGGAAAGGATATCCGGAGGACCTGACCGGAAACGGCGGAGGCTTTGTTTTTGATTGCAGGGGAATTTTAAACCCATACCGGTTCGGAGATTTACGATACTGCACGGGAAAAGATAAAGAGATCGAAGATTTCTTTATGGAAAAATCCCAAATGCCCGAGTTTTTACAATCCGTTAAAAATATAATTACTATTTCTATTGAGGATTACCTGAACCGGAATTTCTCTGATCTGCAAATCAATTTTGGCTGTACCGGAGGACAACACCGTTCCGTATATTCGGCAGAACAAACCGCTAAATACATACATGAAAAATATCCCCAGATTATGATTACACTCAACCACACCAATAAAGAAAACTGGGAACTGAAAAAATAAATTCAAATAAGCTTTTATGAGACCATTTCAACTTTTACTGTTTTTTTCCTTTTTTTCAATCACTTCTTTGTGCTTTAGCCAGAAAAAAGACAGTCTCCATTTTAAAGTAGAATATTTTCCTGATAAAAACTATTCTTATGAATCCAATACCGACCTTTTAACAGAATTAAGATACTTTATTACTGATAAAAAGGTTTTGGAAGAAATGAAAAAACAATATCCAGAAAATCCTATTATTGAGAAAACAAAAGGACATGATAAAATCACTATAAAAACCGGAAACCTTTCCAAAGACAGTTTATTTTCAGTCTCCATGAAAATAGAGGAATCGGATACTCCCTCTTCAATAGGATTAATTTTAACCGGCTCCTGTGAATCCGGAAAAATGCCGGTTTTTACCTCTGTTACCGCCCCCGGACTTGACAAGAAACAACAACAATCTATAATCCAGACTTATCAGGATTTTATAACCGGAATTAAATACCCCAATAAAAAATTAAAAATCGGAGATGCTTTCAGTACCTCCAATCCGATAAATTTACCCTTATCTACTGATACGAATGTCGAAATGATAATAATCACAAATTATGTGCTGAAAGACATCAAAAAAAATACGGCTTATCTGGATTTTACCCAAAATTACATAATCAAAAACAAAGAAGGAGGAATAAAATTTACTGGAAGAGGAAATGGAAAAGGCAAAATGATCTATGATTCCAATCTTAATTTTATCACCTCTTCTAAAACAAATGCAAATATAGAAATGGAAATGTATTTTCAGGGTGTAAAATTTATTGGAAAGTTAAAAGTCATATCAGAAGAAATCATCACTATTGAATAACCCTTAAATTCTTACCTTTAAATAAAATTTCACCATGTCCATACATTCAGAAATCAAAAAAGTAACCGTGGAGACCTTCCGGAAGATGAAAGCTTCCGGAGAAAAAATATCCGTACTTACCGCTTACGACTATTCCCTCGCAAGATTAGCCGATGAAGGAGGTGTGGAAGCTATCTTAGTAGGTGATTCTGCTGCTAACGTCATGGCCGGATATGAAACCACCTTACCCATCACACTGGAACAAATGATCTATCATGCCCAGTCCGTGACAAGAGCTATAAAACGGGCTATGCTAATCGTTGACCTTCCTTTCGGAACTTATCAATCCGATCCTATACAAGCCTACCACTCCGCCGTAAGAGTAATGAAAGAAACCGGAGCTGCTGCAGTGAAACTGGAAGGTGGAGAACAAATAAAAGATTCTCTTAAAGCCATTCTAAATGCTGGAATCCCTGTAATGGGACATCTGGGTTTAACTCCCCAGTCCATTAATCAGTTTGGATCTTTCAAATTAAGAGCTAAAGAAGAAGCCGAAGCGGAAAAATTAATTTCAGATGCCAAACTTTTAGAAGAATTGGGCTGCTTTTCCATAGTTCTTGAAAAAATTCCAGCTTCTCTGGGAGAAAAAGTCTCCAAAGAACTATCCATTCCTACCATCGGAATAGGGGCAGGAAACCAAACGGACGGACAAGTTCTGGTACTTCATGATTTTCTGGGGCTGAATAAGGATTTTAAGCCTAAATTCGCCCGGAAGTATCTAAATCTCCACGAGCAGATAGTAGAAGCAGTTTCCCGATATGTTTCAGATGTAAAAAGTCAGGACTTCCCAAACAAAGAAGAAAGTTTTTAAATCGCTTAAAAATGAAAAAACAACTGGCGTTTATTGGTTTTCTTTTATTTTCCTTAAGTTTTTATGCCCAAACTCTATTAGTTACCGCTGAAAACGGCTTAATCCTACGGGAAAAACCGGGAAAAAACAGCGTGAAAATTGGAAAAATTCCCTTTGGAGGCGAAGTAACCCTTATGGAAAAAACAGCCGTTACCGATTCTATTTCCGATAACGGAAGCCTGATTTCCGGTTCCTGGGTAAAAGTTCATTTTGAAAATTTCCCTTATTTCATTTCCAATGAAAAATCTGGTTATGTTTTTAATGGTTTTTTAAAGGAAAAAAATATAGTTTTAAAAGAATTAGAAGGAAAACTAAAAAAACTAAATGAGTTTTCTCAGTTTTCTATTAAAGAAGATGCGATTCCTTTTTATATTAAAGGAGATTTTTTTGGTGACGGAGTGGAAGATATAGCTGTTTTAGTAAAGGATTCAAAAAATATGGTTAAAATAGGAATCATCAACTATGGAAAATCAACCCGGGTATATTTTTTAGGAGAAAAGAATGATCCTTTTGAAATTGACGATTATAATTGGGTGGGAATTTTTGAAAAAGTACCTGAAGGAGAAGTTCTATGGTCTAATTATACGGATGACTTTAGAGAATTTAAGGAAGTTCCTGAAAAAGAAAAAGTCAGGCTGAATTATGATGCAATCTTTGTTCATCAACTAGAAGCATGCGGAGGCGGATTTATTTTCTGGAAAAACGGAAAATTTAACTGGCTACAACAGGAATAACAAAACCGAAAAAATGCTAACTGAAGATCAAATCCTCTTTGAAGATAATCATCTGTTGATAATCAACAAAAAAGCTGGACAAATTGTTCAGGGAGACAAAACCGGAGATATTTCCCTTGTTGATGAGGTAAAATCCTATATTAAAGAAAAATACTCCAAACCCGGGAATATTTTTGCCGGATTGGTTCACCGGATTGATCGCCCTACTTCCGGAATCGTAATCTTTGCAAAAACCAGTAAAGCCTTAACCCGCTTAACGGAAATGCTAAAAAACCGGGAAATTAAAAAAACCTATTGGGCGGTAGTAAAAAAACAAGAAATTCCTTCAACACAACGTTTAGTTCACTATCTCAAAAAAAACGAAAAAAACAACAAAGCCATTATCTATAAACATCCTACTCAGGGAGCTAAAGAAGCAGTTTTAACTTACCACATACTCAAACAATCCGACAATTATATATTACTTGAAGTGGATCTCGAAACTGGCAGACATCATCAGATCCGGGCGCAGCTAAGTGCCATTGGATGTTCCGTCAAAGGAGATTTGAAATACGGTTTTGACCGTTCCAACCCGGATGGAAGTATCCATCTTTTAGCCCGAAGAATTGAATTTATTCATCCCGTAAAAAAAGAAAAAATACTCCTGGAAGCCCCGGTTCCCCAAAATGATAATCTCTGGAAAAGTTTTGAAGACTAAATTTACTGATTATTTATTGCTTTCTGATAAACTAAATTCATTTCCTTAGCTATGTGATTAACTCCAAAATGCTCCACTGCATATTGATGCATAACAGAAACATCGGCAAACACGATTTTTCGTTCTAAACAATTTTTCATAGCCTTATACAATTCCTGTTTGTTTCCTTTTTCTATCAGGATTCCGAAATTGTCCGGAAAAAACTCTGCCACCCCTCCTACTCTGGTGGAAATTACAGGCAATCCGCAGGAAAAAGATTCATTAATCACACAAGGCTGATTTTCCCTATTGCTAAACAAAACAAAATAATCGGATTGCCGCATTTTTTCTGCAACCCCCGGTTCCGTCAATTCCCCGAATGTGAAAATATTATTTTCTAATTTATTTTCTCTTATAAATTCTTGTATCGGTGAAATATCCCCGTCTCCTCCTATCTGCAAAATAAAATCAAATCCTTCTTCTAACAGTTTTTTAGTCACCTTCAAAATACCCCGGATATTCTTATGTTCCTGATTTAAAGACGAAATGTGTAAAAAAACAGTTTTACCCTCGTTATTTTCTTTTTTCTTATAAAACACTTCCGTATCAACCACATTGGGAATTATCTGAAAATTCCCCTTTATTCCTTTTTCTTTCATCCTGTCAGCCAAATCATTGCTTACAGACAAGATATAAGAGGCATAAGAACACACTATTTTCATCATCTTATAATAAAATCGAAGATGAATCGGTTGTTCACTCCCCAGCCAGCGTGTCCAATGTTCCGTTACTACAAAATTTACTTTTTTCTTTATTTTATAATAACAAGCAATAAAAGCATAATAATGCAGGATATTAACATGAATTAAATCAAAATTCCCAACTAATTTCAATCCTTTCTGATAAGCTCTGAATTTTTCCCAGTAATTAAAAACCTTTATAGAAGATCCTTTAAAGTAAACATAAATAATTCTCAGGTTATTCTCTTTTTCTTCCATAATCTCATATCCTGATTTAAGCGTTTCATCTCTTTCAGCAAAAAGAACAGTCACTTGATGCAAGGTCGCTACCGATTTCGCATGCCTCAAAATAAAATTTCCGTTTTTTGGAAAGCTTCTGGAAGGAAACCAATGAGATAAAAATAAGATGTGTAACTTCTTCTCCATTTTTAGAATATCCTTGGTAAAAGTACAAAGTAAAAAGATACCGAAGATTTTATATCTACGATTGTTGATTTACGATTGACCTTTATTAATCAAAATCTTGTGTTTAATTCCTAAATTCACACTTTAGAAAGATTCCTCACTTCCTCAAAGGGGAGAAGTCCATCCTTTGGAGGATTGGGAAGGATTTGTCCTGCTGACGAAGGAAGCATCTCTTAAAAAACTGTGGCTATTAGAAAAATCTAAAATCGTAAATCAACAATATAAAATTTCACGTCTTATACCCTTAATAATATTTCACAATAAATCCCTGAATTTAAAATAAGTTAAATACTTTTGATAAATAAATTGAGTTTATATTGGATACAAACTTATTATCCGAAAGGATAAAATATCATTAGTGAAGGAACTTGCAAAATTTATACGGGAATTTATTGAAAATAAAGGATTCTTGGTTTTCTTGTCCACCATAACAGGAAAGATTTGCGGTTTTCTCTCTACTCTGATTGCTGTACGATTGATTTCCAGTGGTGAATACGGACAAATTACCCTGATCGCTTCCGTTTTTGCCTTTTTCGCTCCCCTTACAGGCTTGGGCTCTTATCAGGGACTTTTAAGATATGGCTCATTGGAAAAAGATTCGTCTCAAAAAGAGGTACTAAGCCGGTATGTTTTTAGCAAAGGATTCTCCAATCATTTCCTCATTATTTCCCTTTATCTTATTGTTAGCTTTTTTTATATAATAAAATACAATCAGATTATTCCTGTGATAATCGCTTTCGGTATAGGTTTCATCGGATTTTACTTTTTCAATTACATTCAAACCTATTACAGAATAAAAGATGATAACTCTACTTTCTCCCTGCTAAATATTTCGGTTAATCTGGCCGGACTGCTGTTAACTTTACTTTTAACTTATTTTTATCAGACTGCCGGATATTTATTCGCTATCGCTCTAACTCCCTGGGTTTCCTTATTATTTTTCAAACGGCATCACTGGAAAAGAAAATTCAAAATACCGCCTCTAAATCTGAAAAAATTCTGGAAATATTCTATTCATGCTTCTGTTACTTATTTTCTATCCGACATTCTTTTTTCTTTGGATTTCTTTTTTATCGGAATATTGCTGGATGATAAATCCATAGCCTTTTATAAAGTTGCGGCAATTATCCCTATGAATTTAATGTTCCTTCCCTTGACCTTTATGCAGACCGACTTTCCTAAACTGACAAAAAATCACAAAAACAAATCGTATCTTATTTTTTATATAAAAAACTACTACAAGTTATTTATACCTATGGGACTGGGAATTTTACTGGCCGGATTCTTCCTGAAAGACATCCTGATTCCCTTTATTTTCGGAAAGGAATATAGCGGAAACGGATGGATATTCTTTATCTTATTATGCGGAGTGGTGGGAAATATGTGGATGCGGAATCTATACGGAAACCTGATCGCTGCAATAGGAAAAGCGGAGTGGAACACTTACACAGCCATAGGCGCTATTATCTGTATGTCTTTATTCTCGCTTTTATTAATACCAAAATACGGAATCACTGGTGCAGCTGTGGGAATGACTCTCGCTTTTACTTTTACGGGAATTACCGGATTATTATTATTTAACCGTTATTTGAAACGGATATCTTAACTTTATAGCCCTATTTCCATTTTTGGTGAAAAAAAAAATACTTGTTTCCGTAATTAATAATATCTCTACCGACCAGAGAGTCGAAAAAGTATGTGATTCCTTAGAGAAAAACGGATACGAAATTTCTCTTATCGGTACTAATTTAAATGGGCTTCCTGAATTAAACCGCAATTACGAAACACAGCGTTTTTCACTTCTTTTTCAAAAAAAATTTTTGTTATTCGCTGAATTTAATACGAAGCTTTTTTTTAAACTTCTGTTTAAAGCGGATAAAAATACCTTACTTTTAGCCAACGATTTGGATGCACTTCTACCCAATTACTTAGTTTCCAGAATCAAAAAAATTCCTTTGGTTTTCGACAGCCACGAAATATATTCCGAACTTCCCTCAGTACAGGGGCGATTTTCCCAAAAAGTATGGAAGAAACTGGAAAGGTATCTTATTCCTAAAATGAACTATTTTTATACGGTCAGTAACGGTTATGCCCGTTATTTTCAGGAGCAATACGGAAATCTTCCTGAAGTGATTAGTAACGCTCCCAATTATTATTTTCAGAAAAATTCCGACAGACAAGATAATAAAGTTATAATTTATCAGGGAGTTATAAAGGAAAGCAGAGGACTTGAATACCTGCTAAAAGCAATGAGCTTTATCCCTGAATATGAACTTTGGGTTGTTGGGTACGGGACTTACGAGAAAAAACTAAAAAAATTAACTTCAGACTTAAACCTGAAGAATATAAAAGTCCTGGGATGGAAAACTCCGGCCGAATTAAGAGAACTTACCCGGTTGGCTTCTGTGGGGGTAAGCCTTGAGGAAAACCTGGGATTGAGCTATTATTATGCCCTTCCCAATAAAATTTTTGATTATATCCACTCCGGAATCCCTGTTGTGGGAACTTATCTTCCTGAAATTAAAACGATCATACAGGAAAACCAAATCGGAGAGGTCATTTCCCAACACGATCCCAAAGAAATTGCAGAAAAAATCAGATTTGTAATCACGAAAGGGAAAAACACCTATCAGGAAAACTTAGAAAAAACTGCGAAAAAATACTGCTGGGAAAAACAGGAAGAAACCCTGCTGATTATTTTCCGTCAGGCAAGCAATTCACATAAATAACCTAACTTATAAAACTGAAAAAGAAAAATATTCGGATTTTCCGATAACAAGTTTTTTTCTATTCTTTTCTTATTCCAGATAAAAAAACGTGCCGTTATTTTATCGCCCTTATATTTTTTTAATCTTAAATAGACCTGAACAATCCGGATTTTTTTGACTAATCTGTTTTCGTTAACGATCAGATAAGCTAAATTTTTTAACCCCTCTTGAGTCTTATCCAAAAAAACGGCATTATTTTCCAATCCTTCATGATAAACTGGATTATTAAGTAAGTTTAAGTTTATTTTATTTTCCTGGAGTTGCAATCCAAAAAGCACATCCTCATAGCCATAATTATGCTTTAAAACCGGAAATGGATTCTGATTAAATGTCTCTTTTTTTATAAATAAATTAGCGGATTTTAAATGACTGTAACTGCCTCCTTTTTCTTCCAACGAGGTTTCTTCATATTTTATCCCGTATTTCCAACGCAACCCTTTCTTTTCTTCCGGTACATCCCTTCTGTAACGGATATTCCCACTTAGAACGGAAACATCTCCAGCTATGGAATCTATATAAAGTTTTAAAAAGTTTTCATGAACAGGAAACACATCCGCATCCAGAAACAACAGCCATTCATACTGTGCCTTTTTTGCCAAAGTATTCCGTACTTCCGCCCGGCCTGAATTAGTTTCCGAATCGAAGTAATCAATTACAGGATGTTTCTCACAAAATCTCTTATTTGCAGTAGATATTCCTTTGTCAGAAGAACAGTCATCCAAAACCAATATTTCAAACGGCTTCTTTAATTTATCCCCCTGATTTACCAATTCCCCGACCAGACCTGTTACGGGAAAATTATAAACAGGAATAAGAATGGAAATCATAAAAACAAAGGATTAATAAAAACGAAGTAATGTTCCCTATGCAAAAAGTTCTTCGGATTCTCCGTGATAAATTTTCCCATCCTCACATTTGATAGTCTTTGCCGGGAAATTCTTTATCATCGAATAATCATGGGTAGCCATCAATATAGCACAATGGTTATCCTGTGCAATTCCTTTCAATAACATCATGATCTCATTAGAAGTCTCAGGGTCCAGATTTCCGGTCGGCTCGTCAGCTAAAATCAAAGCCGGATGATTTAACAATGCCCTTGCTATGGCAACACGCTGCTGTTCTCCTCCCGAAAGTTCATGAGGCATCTTATGTTTTTTGGTTTCCATACCCACACTTTCCAAGACCTCGCCTATTCTCTCCCCCATGGAAAACTTATCCGTCCATCCGGTTGCCTTCAATACAAAAAGCAGGTTTTTTTCAACAGTCCTGTCCGTAAGTAACTGGAAATCCTGAAAAACAATCCCCAATTTTCTCCTTAATGCCGGTATCTCGCTCCCTTTTAATGTTACCAGATCCGTATCAACCACTTTTCCCTCTCCTTCCAACAAAGGAAGGTCTCCATATAAAATCTTTAATAAAGAGCTTTTCCCACTTCCCGTTTTTCCAATAAGATACGAAAATTCTCCTTTTTCCAAGGTCACATCCACATTACTCAACACTAAAAAGTTTTTCTGATAAATACTCGCACTCTTTAAATATAAAATCGGGTCGCTCATTTTTTATGATATTCTGTTATTGAGGGTTATTATTTATACAAAAATACTAAATTAAAATCTATTATCAGGGATCCAGCTTTTTTAAATTTTTGTTAAAATGAGTTCATAACTTTAATTTTTAGTTATTTTTGAGTGAAAAATAAAAAAACATGAAAAAATTAGTACTGGTTATTTTAACTGTTACTATCCAGAATATGGGATTGTTTGCCCAAAATCATGCAATAAACCTGAATTACATGGACAAGAATGTACGCCCGCAAGATGATTTCTATAATTATGTGAACGGAAACTGGATGAAAACCACTCAGATTCCCGCTGATCGTTCCCGCTGGGGCAGTTTTGACCAGTTAAGGGAATTTACGGATTCCGTTTCTCTGACCATTCTTAAGAAATCATTATCCCAACCTTATCCGGAAGGAACTGAAGGACAGAAGATAGCGGATCTTTATGGTTCTTACATGGATATGAATACAAGAAACAAACAGGGGTTACAACCTGTAAAGTCCTACCTGAATAAAGTAGATAAAGTAAAAAGCTTTGAAGAGCTGCAAAAAATACTTATAGAATTTACTCCGGTCGGACTTAATCCTTTCTATCGGTACGGAGTGGCAGCCGATTTTAAAAACAGTGCTATGAATGCGGTTTATCTGGAAGCTGTTGACTTAGGTTTAGGCAGAGATTATTATCAGAAAAACGATGAAAAATCAAAAAAAACATTACAGGATTACACTCAATATTTATCTAAACTATTAAAACTCATCGGATATAAAAACCCCGCTAAAACCGCTTCAGGCATAGTTGCTCTGGAAAAACAACTGGCAGGAAATTTATTAACGGTAGAACAAATACGGGATGCACAATTACAATACAATCCTTATGCTGTAAAAGACCTTGCTGAACTTTCTAAAAATACAGATCTTTCCGGTTATCTCTCTGATTTAGGAGTTAAAGCTGATACCGTTATAATTCCCGAAAAGAAATATTATGAAAATCTGGATAAAAATATCCGTTCTCAAAACCTGTCCTTATTAAAAGACTTTATAAAAGCCAGTATCATCCGTGGTGCTGCAGGGAGCCTGACCAAAGAACTGGATGACCTCAACTTTGATTTTTACGGAAAAACGCTTAACGGGCAGAAAGAGCAAAGGGCCATGGAGAAAAGAGCATTATCCGGCATAAACAATATCGTAGGAGAAGCTTTTGGGAAATTGTACGTTGCCGAAGTCTTTCCGGAAGAAGCAAAGGCTACTGCGGAAGAATTGATAGATTACCTGAAAAAGTCTTTTGCCACACATATTAATAATCTGACCTGGATGTCTCCGGAAACCAAAGCCAAAGCATTGGAAAAACTTGGAAAATTCACGGTTAAAATAGGATATCCGAACAAATGGAAAGATTATTCGCAATTAGAAATAATTTCAGTAAAAAACGGAGGTTCTTACTATCAGAATCTATTAAATGCCCATCTGTTTAATTACAACCGGGATAAAAACAAGATAGGAAAACCGGTAGATAAAACGGAATGGGAGATGTCTCCTCAAACTGTAAATGCTTATTATAATCCGTTAAACAATGAAATCGTATTCCCGGCAGCCATACTACAGCCTCCTTTTTATGATTATAAAGCGGATGCAGCCATGAACTTCGGAGGGATTGGAGCTGTAATCGGTCATGAAATGTCTCACGGATTTGATGACAGCGGATCTCAATTCGACGGAGACGGAAATCTAAAAAACTGGTGGACTCCTGAAGATACAGAAAAATTTAAAGCTACCGTTCAAAACCTGGTTAACCAGTACAATGCTTATGAACCTCTTCCGGGAGTTCATGTAAACGGACAAGCGACTTTAGGGGAAAATATTGCCGATTTGGGAGGGGTATCTATTGCCTACGATGCCCTGGAAATGTACCTGAAAGATCATGGAACTCCGGAAAAAATAGACGGATACACTCCTGATCAACGGTTTTTCCTGTCCTGGGCAACCATCTGGAGAACAAAGATAACCGATCCGGCTC
>JAVBRH010000064.1:0-2993 GCA_031548225.1 Apibacter sp. | reverse complement strand
GGAAAAAAGACCCTGAGATAGAAGTTTTTATAATAGGAAATAACCCGCCGGAAGAAACGCAACAGTTTACAGATAAACGATTTCATATATTAGGATATGTGGAAGATGTTTCTCCTTGGTTTAATATGGTAAAGATGTCTGTAGCCCCTTTAAGATATGGGGCAGGAGTGAAGGGGAAAATAGGGCAGAGCCTGGAATATCAGCTTCCGGTAGTTACTACAGATATAGGAGCGGAAGGAATGCTTCTGAAGCATGAAGAAACGGCAATGATAGGAAATACGAAAGAGGAACTGGCCGAAGCAATTTTAAAGCTGTATAATGACGAAAATCTGTGGAATATTCTAAGTAGTAATTCAAAAGAAACTTTACAACCATTTTCCATAGAAAAATTGGAATCAGAACTTTTACAATTATTTAAGAACAAGAGTAATGAGTGACATTAATAAAAAATTTTGGAGTAATATAACCGGGTTTTTTAGTAAATTACGGAGAGAAAAATAATTGTATTTTATGGATAAAATAGCCATTGTTGTTCAGAGATATGGAAAGGAAATAAATGGAGGAGCAGAATTACATGCAAAATTATTGGCAGAACACTTAAAAAGTAATTACGAAGTTCATGTGTTAACCACTTGTTCGCTGGATTATTTAGTTTGGGGGAATCATTATACTGAAGGAATAGAAAATATTAATGGGATTGAAGTAATGCGGTTTAATACCGAAAGAAAAGACCAGTTAAAAGCAAATAAACTAAATGACTACTGGTATCAAAGCCAGAAATATAAAAGGAGAAAAAGTACCCTATTCAACTTTATTTACCTGGCGTTAAAAAGAAAAAAATATAAGGGAGAAAAAAATAAATTCAGGGAATGGCAGAAGTATTGCGGACCGTTTTGCAAGGGACTGATTGATTATATCGGAGAAAATAAGGATCAGTATAAGGCATTTATATTCTTCACTTATTTATATTACCCTACTAGTATGGGAATCAGGGAAGCTCCGAATAAAAGTATTTTAATTCCTACTGCTCATGATGAGCCCTGTTTTTATTTTGACGGGTTTAATGAATTGTTTTCACTGCCCCGGGTAATTATGTATAATACTCTATCGGAAAAAAATCTGGTAGAAACCGTTTACCCACAGTCTAAGATAATAAAATCAGATATTGCTGGTGTAGGTTTTGAAAAACCAGAATTTACATCTAATCAGAAACAAAAACCGGATTGCAAATATTTCGTTTATGTGGGTAGGATTGATGAGAATAAAGGATGCGGAGTTTTAGTTGATTATTTTAAAAAATTTACAAAATCCTATGAAGAAGAAGTAAAGCTTATTATGATAGGGAATGATTTTATGAATGCAAAGCCTTCTGAGAATATCATTTATACAGGATTCATCAACGATGAAGAGAAATGGAATTATGTGCAGAATGCAGAAGCTTTAATTATTCCTTCACCTTATGAAAGCTTGTCTATGGTCACATTGGAGGCTATGTCTTTAGGAAAACCGGTATTGGCCAATGAGAAATGTAAAGTGCTGAAGGATCATATAGAAATGAGCGGAGCAGGTTTCCTTTATACTGATTATAAAGAGTTTGAGAAAAAAATAAAAAAAATACTGAATTTGTCAGTGGAAGAAAAGAATAATATTGCCAACAAGGGAGTATCCTATATTGAAAAGAACTATCAGTGGAATACTATAGTAAATAAATTTATAAATGCTATTGAATATATATAAATAAAGAAATGGAAAGATTAAAAAAATATAATAAAATATCTGTTTTTAGTAGTTTATTTTCTAAAGATAAATTAAAAAGAGGAAATGTAACCATAAAATTAAATACCGAAATCAGTAAATAATCAAAATTGAAAAAAGTTCGTTTAGTAAAAAAAATAGAATCTATTTTTAAAATAAAGTATTTTTCTTCCCGGATAAAAATATCTTATGGAATAACAGTCTGTAATGAAGCCGAAGAATTAGACCGTTTATTAAAGTTTTTATTATCTCATAAAGATCCGGATGATGAAGTCATAGTCTTATCGGATAAAGAAAATACTACACAGGAAGTTTATAAAATTATAGATTTGTATAAAGAGGAGATAAAACCCGTTTCTTATCCTCTCAATGGGGACTTTGCTTCCTTTAAAAATAATCTAATTCAATACTCCACGGGTGATTATTTATTTCAGATAGATGCAGATGAAATTCCTAATGCATACTTAATCAGTAATTTGAAACTTATTCTGTGTATTTACAACAAATATGATTGTTTTTATGTTCCAAGGGTAAATAGGGTAGAAGGCATAACAAAAGAACATATTGAAAAATGGAACTGGAAGATTGATGAGAAAAATAGAATCAACTTTCCGGATATGCAAATGAGATTATTCAGGCTTAATAAAGGAATCCAATGGGAAAATAAAGTACATGAAGTACTGACGGGCTATTCCAAGAAAAAAAGGCTTCCTTATAAGAATGAAAATTATTGTTTATACCATATAAAAAATATAGAAAAACAGGAAAAACAAAATAGTTTTTATGAAACACTGGAATAATGAAATTTTATATGGTATCTGAAAATTTCATGAAAAAACTAAAATATATAGTAGGAGTTTTATTTGGTTTAATCATGATTACTTCTGCTGTATTTTTCTTTATTAAAATTGATTTTAGCTCTTCAAGCGATAAAGAAATTATATATGTAGTATTTCTATTTTTACTCAGTATTTATATTTTATCCAGTTTCACTTTTCTGATCTTGTACAATAAAAGTCATAAAAATAAATATCTCTCTATTTATTTCATACTGGGCTTACTTTATCTTATTTTTTTAACCTGGTTGATATTTCAACTACTTCAAGATTGAGAACAATTCCGGAAATGCTTAAAACATGAGAATATAAGATTTAAAAGGAATCTTTAGAATGTTTATTATTAGCAGTAGAATACTTTATTTAAAAGTCCAAATCAAAAAGTTTAATCCGTCTTTGGTT
>JAVBRH010000183.1:0-4617 GCA_031548225.1 Apibacter sp. | reverse complement strand
TCTCTGTACCGAAGAATATAGAAAAATTAACCCAGCTGGTAACCCTCAACCTGTCGAATAACCAGTTGACAGGTTCGGTAATCAAGGAATTTGAGAAGGTAACCACATTAAAGACCTTGAATCTGTCTGGCAATAAACTGTCGGATGTTCAGGCATTATTACCGAGTACAGTATCATTAAACCTGACTTACCAGACATTAAGTTTAGACAAGTTGGTTTATAAAGGAGTGGATGTAAAACTGGAGAGTCTGCCTAAAATCGTCTATTACAATCGGAGTAAGAACGACTTCTCGGAAAAGAACACTTTTAGTTTATATATAGGAAGTCAGGTAGTGAATAATTTAAAGGTTTCGGATGACGGAAGCCTTACGATTCCTGCATCTGCTTTTTCCACTATGAAAAAGACCGATGTGGTGTATTTGTATCAAAGCACAGGGAGTAGTTCCGCTTATAGTCGATTAGATTTTTCTTCGGTAGAAATAGATTTGCCGAGGATACCTGATGAAGAATACCAGGCCTTGGTGGACTTGTATAATTCAGCCAATGGTAAGAACTGGTCCAATAAGTGGGATGTAAGTGCGAACAATTTGCACGAAGGTTCATGGTATGGAATAAGTATAGAGAATGGGCATATTACAGGATTATCTTTAACCTATAATAATGTGTCTGGAAAAATACAGGCGAGCATAGGAAATTTAAAATACCTGAAGGCCTTGTCGTTGTATGGATATTCGAGTCAGGATTTGAGCAGTACGGATCTGGATGTATTTTCAGAACTGGAGAGCCTGGAAAGCCTGGATTTACGTTCCTGTAATTTAAAAGGAAGTATTCCGGCATCATGGAAGAAACTGAAAAACCTGAAGACTTTAAATCTTAACAATAATAATATAGAAAACGCAGATGAGGCTTTACTGGAGTTGCCCCTAACTACTGCAAATTTCTCCTCTCAGACTATAAATATACCAAGTATAGAGGTAGGAGCAACCGAACTTACAATTGATCTGCCTACTTTTTGTACTTATGCAATTAATTCACAAGTAGGAAGCTTTAATAACAAAAATTATTTTTATCTGTACATCAATGGAGTGAATGTAACAGAAAATTATTCCAATATTGAGGGAAAATTAGTCTTTAAAAATGTAGATTTATTAGGCATAAAACTCACAGATAAGATAAAAATTGTTCAAAATGGAGGATTGGCGAACTCAACTACTATTAGTTATGCTACTGTAACCTTTGGAAGACCTTTGGAAGAAAATGAGTTTGAAATACTGAAAAAATTATATAGCAGTACTAATGGAGATCAGTGGACAAAGAAATGGGATATAACCCAGAATAATCTGAATGAGAAAAGCTGGTATGGAGTGGGAACCCGGGAGGGGCATGTAATATCCCTGACATTGTCCGGTAATAATTTATCAGGTTCCCTTCCGGAAGAGTTATCAGGGCTTAAATATCTTGAAACACTGGATTTACAAAATAATGCAATAGGAGGAAGCCTTCCTGCGAACATGGGAGCATTAACCAGTCTGAAAACCCTTTATTTACAGTATAACAAACTAGGGGGAAACATCCCTGATTTATCAGGAATAAAAACACTGGTTAAACTTTCATTGTCCGATAATCAGTTTAAAGGAACAATTCCGGCACACCTTAATCAATTGGAAAAGGTAGAACACCTGAATTTATCGAATAACTCCTTTGAGTCATTGTCAACTGTGTTTACGTATAATCTGGATAAGGTTTACCTTAATGTGAGAGGACAGAAAATAGTCAAAGAAGATTATTTGAATATAGAAGGAGACCAGATCGCAGTGGAGTTGCCTTCGATCAATGCTTACGATGATTTGAATCAAAATTACCAGGGAAAATATTTATTTGCTTTACAGGTTAATAATTTAACCATTTCCGAAGCTGTGGGAGAAGGTAATTTGGTTGTATTCCCTGACATTGACATTTCAGAAATTCCGGAAGAGGCAAAAATAACAGTCTGGCAAAGAACAGGAGCAGCAAAAGATGCTCAGGTGCAATACGCCGGAGTAAAAGATAAATCCCGGGTACCAGTACCAGAAGAAGAATATGCAGCTTTGGTTAAACTATATCAGCAAACCGGAGGCGCAGGATGGACCCAGACATGGGATGTATCAACCAATAATCTCCACCTGAAAAAATGGAAAGGAGTAACCAATAACGACGGGCATATTGTAGCCATAGATTTATCCGGTAATAACCTGACAGGAAGTATTCCTCCGGAACTGGCGGATTTGAAAGAGTTACGTACGTTAAATTTATCTCTTAATAAACTGACTGGCAGTATTCCTAAGGAATTGTCCGGTGTATCCAGGCTGACAACCCTAGATTTATCGGAAAATAGTTTGACAGGTATAGAAACTCCGTTCTCATCGGATGTGAATCTCAAAATAGACCGTCAAAATTCGGATTTGGGAACTTTATCTTTGCTTACAGGTACTATTTTTAAAGATACGGATATCAACCGTTATGACCATTCCAAAGGAGAGTTTATAAATCAGACCTATAGCCTGAGCATAGGAAGTTATTATAGGACGATCACCCTTCCTAAGGACGGAATGAAGCTTGTTGACCTGATGAGCGAGTGGAATGTTCCTAATAACCAGACCATGGTATTGAGACAGATTGCAGGAACTGCGAGAAATAGCACCCTTACCTATACCCTTAAATACAAAATGGGAGATGCGAATCTGGATGATGCGATCAATGTTCTGGATATACAATCCATATTGAATTATATCTTAAAACAATCACAAAGGTATTTTAATTATGGAGCTTCGGATTTGAATAAGGATAAAGACCTGAATTTATTGGATGTAATTCTTTTAGTGAATAAAATTCAGGATAATTCCATTGAAAATTCAGGAGAAAATTCAAAAGTAAGCAGATACGCAAAAGAAATTGGAGAAAAAGCCATTATAAGTGTTGAAGACGGGGTACTGCACATTGAAAGCCCTGACAGGAAAACTGCAGCTTTTGACATCCGCTTGAAAGGAGTGTCTCAGAGTCAGGTTGAGAAGCTGATTTCCAACCATGGATATACAGTGTATGTATCGGAAAAAGACGGAATAACCAGTATTGTCGGATTTACCTTAGGAGAATGTTTATCAGGGAAAATTGCTGTGGCAAAAGTAGGTTCCGATACGGAAATACTCAATGCCTTGCTGTCTGATGAAACAGCATCGGAAATTCCGTACGAGATAAGAAATAAGACAATGGGAACAGATACGGAAATTGTGTCAGTCCCTGATGGTAAGGTCTTGAATTATCCTAATCCATTCACCAAAGAGACCACCATTGTTTATTCTCTGCCTGAAAATGCAGAAAAGGTAACACTAAAAGTGTTTAATATGCAGGGACAGCTGGTAAGGAAGGAAGATAATCTGGAAACCCAAAAAGGAGATCATAAAAAACTCTTCTTACAGAACAATCTTGAGCCGGGAGTTTACTACTACCTGTTGGAAGTGTATACATCCCACGGAAACAAGGTATATAAAAATAAAATGCTGATTAAATAATAAAACTAATACTTAGAAAAATTAATAACTATGAAATTAAAATCTTTTCTGGTTCTTATTTCACTGTTCTGCGTCTCATTTATTTGTGCGCAGAATAGTTTGAAGATCGCTGAAGTGAAAGCAGGGCCGGGTGAAAAATCTAAAATTTCGATTGATCTCGGCAATACCGGTGAGGTGGTCGGATTTCAATTTACGTTAACAGTCCCCGACGGACTGGTAATAAAGGAGAAAGAAGTAATACTCACTGATAGGAAAGGAGACCATGTCGTCTATCCCAGGAAAATTAGTAGTAAACAATATTTATTTATTTGCTTTTCCGTTACAAACGAGGCATTTAAAGGAAATAGCGGATCTTTGATTGAAATTCCTGCTGAAATCCCCCTGAGTTATCAGTCGGGACAGACCTATGATCTTAAACTCTCAGGAGTAATACTCAGTTCTAAAGAAGGTACAGATATAGGATCCGGTCATCAGGATGGGGTTCTGACCATTATTGATGCCCTGACACCGGATCTGAAAGTTTCAGGAATTACGATTAACAATTCCGAAATATCTCCCGGTGGAGTGCTTTCCGTATCGTGGGGAGTGGAAAATATAGGAGAACAATCCGCCACAGGAGGATGGACAGAACAGATAAGCCTTGTTTCGCAAAAAACAGGTGAAAAATATCTGTTGGGAAGTACTTCTTATAGTAATGATTTAGAAAAGAACCGTACCGTTAGCCGAAGCGGAACTTTTAACGTTCCGAAAATATTGGGAATTGACGGGAATGTGAAAGTGGAAGTGAATGTCGTACCTAATCCTTCCGTAAAAGAACTTGAATCAGCAAAAGATAACAACAAAGGAGTTTCCTCCAATATGGTTTTGCTCCAAAAGTTATTGTATCTTACTTTAGATAAAAAGGAGATAGAAGAAAACTCTACGGAAGTTATCCGGGCAACGTTGACACAAAGCGGGGACAGAAGTGCTAATCAAGTATTCCCGATAGGGGCTTCATTAGCCGGACAGTTAGATTTCCCAACATCTGTGACCATAAGCAAAAATCAGTCTTCGGTTGTTTTTTATATTA
>JAVBRH010000315.1:0-14052 GCA_031548225.1 Apibacter sp. | reverse complement strand
ATGGGAGGCAATAATTCCACCCTTTCCTATTTTGACTATGAAAGCGGAAACTTTACCAATGATTATTTTTCCAATGTAAATCCCGGCCAGGGAGTTTTAGGAGATACCGGTAACGACATAAAAATCTACGGAGGAAGAATGTATGCAGTAATCAACGGTTCCAATTATGTAGAAGTAATGGATGCCAAAACCGCAACGCACATAGGAAAAATCACAGTCACAAACGGAAGATCTGTTACCTTTGACAAAGGCTTTGCTTATGTTTCCTCTTTTGCAGGCGCTATGCAACCCAGCGGCTCACAATTGGGGACCATCCTGAAGATCGATACGGCCAGTTTAAATATTGTCAATAGAGTGACTGTAGGCTACCAGCCGGAAGAAATGGCCATTGTCAATAACAAGCTCTATGTAACCAATTCCGGAGGATATACGCCTCAAAGTTATGACACCACCGTTTCCGTCATAGATTTGAATTCCTTCACGGAAACAAAGAAAATACAGGTAGGACCTAACTTATGGAGGATACGGGCCGATAAAAATAATAACCTGTGGGTAACCTCACGGGGAAATTATGCAGATATAAGTGCATTTATAGCTGTTATCGATCCTAATACCAATACGATCACAAAAACTTTAAACCTTACCGTAACCGATTTTGATTTTTACGGAAACAGCTTGTATTATTACGGTGTAGATTACGATAGCAATTATTACTCAATCAACAGTTACGGGATAATCGACATTACCACCAAAAGCAAAACTTCCTCTCGTTTTACGGAAACTCAATTTACAGCCCCTTACGGAATAAAAATAAATCCCGACAACGGAGATATTTTTATTGCGGATGCTGCGGATTATTTTTCTCCCGGAAAAGTATATTGTTTAAATAAAAACGGAAATGTAAAATGGGAAAGAACCGTTGGATTAAGTCCCGGTCACTTTGCCCTTCTGATAAAGTAACTCCTTAAAAATAACATATGAAAAATGTGATAAAAAAACTAGTGTTTCTAGTTTTTACGGCTTGTCTTTTGCCTTCTTGTAACGACGATGACCTCGTTGCGCCTGATCCCGAAGAAGAAGACGTAACTCCACCAGAACATCTGTCTATAAAGGGATTGTATGTTCTGAATGAGGGTAATATGGGAAGCAACAAAGCTTCTTTGGATTATTTCGATTATACTACCGGAGTTTTTACTAAAAACATTTACGGATATGCCAATCCTACCGTAGTCGGAAGCCTGGGAGATGTAGGCAATGACATCCAGATATACGGCTCTAAAATGTATGCTGTGATTAACGTATCCAATTACATTGAGGTAATGGATGCCAAAACCGCTAAACATATAGGGGAAATCCGGATTCCTAACTGTCGCTACATCGTTTTTGACAAGGGATATGCCTACGTTTCTTCCTATGCGGGGCCTGTAAGTATAGACCCTAATGCCCCCCCGGGATATGTCGCAAAAATAGATACCACGAACTTACAGATAACAGGAAGAGAAGTAGTTGGCTATCAACCTGATGAAATGGTTATCACTCATAATAAGCTCTATGTAGCCAACTCCGGAGGATACCGGGTTCCCAACTACGATACCACCGTTTCCGTTATTGATCTGAATACCTTTAAAGAAACCAAAAAAATTAATGTAGCCATGAACCTGTGGAGAATACGAAAAGATAAAAACAACAAACTTTGGGTAACTTCACGGGGAGATTACACCCCTCAAAATCCTCCTAATACCTTTCTGATAGACCCTGACACCGACACAGTGGAAAAAAAATTGGACGTGGTTGTATCTGATATGGACTTTATAGATAATAAAATGTACTACTACGGATATGCCTGGACATCGCAGGGGGCGACTACCTCCTATGGCATTATGGATATTGATACCCAAAAAGTAATCTCCCGTCAGTTTATCAAAAATGGAGAAGAAGCGAATATTACCATTCCTTATGCTATTAAAATCAATCCTGTAAACGGAGACATCTTTATTGCAGATGCCAAAGATTATGTGTCTCCCGGAAAGCTTTTCTGTTTTGACAAAAACGGAAATCTGAAATGGAAAGCAATCACCGGAGATATTCCCGGACACATGACTTTCTTATGGAAATAATATTGAGAAGGTAATTAAGATTTACGAAGTACGATTGCAGATTTACGATTTTCTAATTCCTGACTTTAAAAGGTGTATGCTTTAGGTTGTATTTATGTTTTCTGTAACAATCTAAAATCATAAATCAACAATTGTAAATCTTATACCTTATATCTTAACTCTTATGTCTAACAATCTAATAACTAAATATAAAATGAAAAAAATAGTATTAATCATCTGGAGTATAGCTATTGCAGTACTGCTAACTTCCTGTTCTGATGACAATGGCATATCTCCTAATAATGACAACACAGACAGTGACATCGGACTAAAATCCGAGTACAACACCAACCGTCTGCAAATCTTGAATATAGCCCTGAACGCTTCGGCTTATCCCAATGCTTCTTTCGAATGGGTTATAAAAAGTAAAACCACTCTACAGGATTCTCTTACTTTTACCGGTCGGAATTTACCTTTCATATCCCTATATCCGGGAACTTATTCAATCAGCCTGAAAATAAAAAACGGAAACGATGTAATTAATAAACAAACCTATATTACCGTACAAAAAGAAAGTACTTCTTACAGCGCTTACATCGCTAAGGTATATGATTTTCTTCCGGCAGTAGGACAGTTTACCAATACCCTACCTCAATGGAACAGCGGAGATAGCAGGGAAGCCATGATCAACAAAGCCAATAATGCAATTACGGGCTCCAATCCTTCCATGATCTGTTTAGGAGGGTACGGAGGATATGTGGTTTTCGGTTTTGACCATACCATCATTAACTTAGAAGGAGAAAGGGATTTCAAAGTATTAGGAAATGCTTTTTGGGCGGATGCCAGTGCCAATCCGGGAGAAAGAGGCGGATCCTGCGAGCCCGGAATTATCCTGGTTTCCTATGACAAAAACAAAAACGGTATTCCCGATGACGAATGGTATGAGATTGCTGGAAGCGAATACTACAAAAATACCACTATAAAAAATTATTCCCTTACTTACCACAAGCCTGCTTCAGATAAAATTCCCGTTCCCGGAACAGCATTCTGGCAGGCAGATGTACAATACATTCAATGGAACGACAATCAAGGAAATTCAGGTTATAAAACTCAAAATATATATCACCTCCAAAGCTATTATCCGGAATGGTATTCTTCCAGTTCTCTCACTTTCACAGGCACTAAACTGACGGATAACTTTTATGACCAAAGCGGAATCGGAAGTTACTGGGTAGGAAGATCCTATGAATACGGATATGCCGACAATGCTCCCAACAACGATGAAGCTTACAGTATTGATATAGACTGGGCGGTGGATCAAAACGGGAATAAAGTAAAACTTCCGGGAATCGATTTTGTTAAGGTTTACACCGGAGTAAATCAGGAAGCCGGGTGGCTGGGTGAAGTTTCCACTGAAGTAGCCGGCGCCTATGACCTGCATTTAAAAAAATAAATCATATTAATTTGAATGAAAATTAACTGAAGCCCTTAAAATTTACAAAAGAATTAATTTTTCATAGTTTCTTAACTTAATGTCTGAAAAGCAGCCTGAAAATTCAGGTTGCTTTTTTGTATCTTGAATCACTAATAAAAAATCCGAAAAATGGACATTTGTCCGGTTTTATTAAACAAAATTTATGATTTCAATGCCTTTCGTACCTCAGGGGCAATTTTAGTACCAAAAATCTCGATAGACTTCATAATTTCCTTATGCGGAGGTGCTCCTACATCCATATGAGCTACAAAGCGCTTTAGCCCGAACAACTCCTGTTGATAAAGAATCTTATCTATGGCTTCCTGTGCATCTCCTACAAAAACAGCGCCTCCCGGGCTTCTTCCCATTTCAAACTGCTGTTTTGTATAAGGCATCCAGCCTCTGGATTTCCCGATCCGGTCCATCTGCCCAGCATAGTAAGGATAATACTTTTCTGCAATTTCTTTACTGTTTTCCCCAAAAAGGGCATGAGAATGGATTCCTATACGGTAGCCAGACCTGTCATGGCCGTTTTTCCGGTATTCCTGTTCATAGAGTTCGAAAAACGGTTTAAACTGGACAGGATTTCCTCCGATTATAGCGATCATTAATGGTAAGCCTAATCTTGCCGCCCGAATTACAGATTCGATCGTTCCTCCCACAGCCACCCAGATGGGCAGTTGTTTCTCTGCTCTTGGAAAAACCTGCTGATTTTTTAGGGAAGCTCTGAGTTCTCCTTCCCAGGTAACCGTTTCTTTCCGGTTTACCTCAAGTAACAGTTCCAGTTTTTCTGTAAATAATTTATCGTAATCCTCTAAATCGTAACCGAACAACGGAAAAGATTCGATAAAACTCCCTCTCCCGACCATAATCTCCGCTCTTCCTCCGGAAAGTAAATCAATCATGGCAAAATTCTGGTAAACTTTTACCGGATCGGAAGAACTTAGAATGGTAACCGCACTTCCTAATTTTATGTTTTTAGTAATGGACGCTGCCGCTGCAAGAAGTATTTCTGGACTGGAAACAGCATAATCGGGACGATGATGCTCTCCGATACCGAAATAATCCAATCCCACCTCATCCATGAGTTTAATTTCTTCAAGCAGTTCCTGCAACCGCTGCCTGCCCGGCTGAAATTTTCCTGTTCCGGTATCCCAATGAAGATCTCCGAACATACTGATCCCTAATTCCATTTTTTAATGTTTTTAAGAACTAAATTTACGAATATTCCCTGAATTATCAGATTATTATTATTTCAAACAGAGAATCGTTGAATACGGAAAATGGCTTTATCTATAAAAAAGCCGGAAAAAAGGATTTTTCCGGCTTAAAATTTCTTTTTTATTACTTTTTAATTATCGTTTCCTAAATAAATGATATTCATATAGGAAGTGGTGGTCCGGTCATAAGACAGAGCTTCCACATTCAAGGTCATATTAGTGGTATTAAGAAATCGGGAACCAAAAGCCACCTGGTCACTCTGCTGTAATTTTAACACCCCTGAAAACGGAAGTACTATAGGATAATTGCTGGCTTTACTGGAACCAAACTGTGAATTCACTATGGCAAAAGAGCTTACATTATTGGGGAAATTAGCCTCATTGGGTTTGGATATCCCCAACTGAAGAACCGTAGAAGTATAATTTATATTATTAGGATTATAAAGCAACAATACACATTCAAATAAATAATAACCCGCTGCCGGAGCGGTAAAAACTCCTGTCGAAGTATTATAAGTACCTGTAGGATCATAACGGGTAGTGGGAAAACTTATCCTATACATCGAATAAGTTGAATAAGTAGCTGATATATAGGTACTCGAAGAACTGCTAAATCCCGCCATTGCCACCAATTTAGTATAATTCCCCGGAACGGACGGAGTGGTAGGCAATGTTAATTTTTTCAACGTTCCGTCATCCCTTACAGTCAGGTCATAATTAGTACTTATAGGAGCATCATTATCTTGTGTTATTCCTTCTATTTTTACCGGATTAGCCGGTGCTGCTACATGTAACTTATTGGACGGACTGGTGGTTCCTATTCCTATATTGCCGTTTGGAAGCACGATAACATCATCCGTTTGTTGAGCCGCTGTTGGAGCTCCGGTTGCATTATTGTTTTGTGCCACATCTATATGAAAAGTTCCCCGCGGGTTTTCCGTACCTATTCCCACCTGTCCGAATACAACGGCAGAATAACTTATCAGAAAGAATACTATAATTTTTTTGTACATTTTCTATAAAATTAAATTAATACATTCCTTTTCTTAGTTACCCAGATAGGTTATAGACATATAGGAAGCTGTCTTAATATCATACCCTAAGCTGCTTATTGCCAGGGATAATTGATTTTGTCCGGTAGCCGGGCTTTCTGTTGTTGGAGTAATATACCTGCAGGCAAAGGTAACTTTATCTCCTTTCGTTAACTTCTGAACTCCTGAAAAAGAGGAAACAACAGGATCATTGACACTTTTGGAAGCGGCATAAACCTGGCTTAAAGAGGAAAAACTAGAATTATCCTCTGGATAAGTAATATTAGCTTTGGTTATTCCCAACCGGATAGGCTGGTGGGTACCACTACTTGACAAATCTACCCCCTGCGAGTTATAAAGCGTTAAAGTACAGTCAAATTTATAATATCCTGTTTCCGGAGCTGTAAAAATACCTGTGGCATTGTTATAGGTACTTCCCGGATCATAGCGAGGCCCCTGGAATATCAATCCCCGGATATTTAAACCGCTGGCAGCGGAGGTAACAAAACCTGTGGATACAGCATCATAGCCTGCGGTTGCTACCAGTTTGGAATATACACCCGGAACATTGGAATTGGTTAACAGTGTCTGTTTCTTCACTGTTCCGTCATTCCCGATAATCAGGTTGTAACTATTGGTACTGGTAGCGGAATTATCTAATACCACTCCTTCCAGTTTTACCGGATCTGTAGTTGCGGTTACATGCAATTTGTTAGTGGGTTCGATGGTACCGATTCCCACATTTCCATTGGAATCGACCAGAACATCATCGGCTTGCTGTGCTGGTGACGGACTACCTGTTGCAGGGTTATTCTTACTTCCATCTACATGAAATACTCCCTGTGGGTTTTCTGTGTTTATTCCCACCTTTTGACCATAGGAGAATGAAAACATAACTAAAGAAGAAGTAATTAATAATAATTTTTTCATTTTAATCTATTTATAAAAATTTTATGTAAAATTACTTCTCCCTGTATTATTAAACTACTCTACTTTAGTATAGTTTTTATGAATTTATACTATAAAGTTAAATTTTATAAATTTTAATTCAAAAAAATTTCATAATAGATTATAATTATCTTAATTCAAAAAAATGCCGGAAAAAAACATTTTTTCCGGCTTAAGATAGATTTATTACCTAATTAGTTGTCACCTAAATATCGTTAAATAAATAGAAATTATAATCCTATGAAAAATTATGATACTCTTAAAATACTTCTTATGAATTCTCTGCTGGGAATATAAACAAGAATCTATTTTTTAAATTTCTATTTGAATTTAACAATCTTGAATCTAACAAAAATATCTGGTACAAAATTACTCACTCTCCCCTTATTAAACCACTATTCTTTAGTACAGTTTTTTGTGGCTTTTTCTCTTAAAAACACAAGAATCTGATTGTTTTTGTTCATTTGCAATCCGAAAATTGTTAAAAACGAATCTTTCATTTACTATAAAAAACAATTAAAATTGTGAAAGAATTAGATTTCTCTCAAGATTCATCAATATCATGCAAAGGAAGAGCTATCTTTATCAAGGGCTTTTTTACTTTTCACCCATTATCCTTCCATATTTTTCCTGGCTTTTTGGATTGCTGAGTCTAATCCGGAAATATCACTACCTCCGGCCGTTGCGAAAGAAGGCTGTCCTCCTCCTCCTCCCTGGATTTCCTTAGCCAGTTCTCTTACCATATTTCCTGCATGCAATCCCCTGGATGCAACTAAATCATCGGAAATACCAATGGACAAGGTGGGTTTATTATCTGTTTTGGTTCCTACAATGATGAAAAGATTTTCTATTTCTCTTTTTAACTGAAATATCAAATCTTTTACCGATGCATTGTTCAGGTCTGTTGTCAGCCCGATAAAGTTTATATTATTTATGACTGTTTTTGAAGATATCCAAAGAGATTTTTCATTTACTGATTTTTCTTTAATCAACTGCTCCACTTGTTTTTTCAGCAATTCATTTTCCTGAGTCAGCTTTTCTACTGCTTTAACCGGATCTCCCGCATTTTTCAATAAAGATATCAGACCATGATACTGGGCTGCCAGTTCCTTTAGAAAGTTAATCCCCATTTCTCCGGTAACGGCTTCTATCCTCCTAATTCCGGCAGAACTGGAAGATTCTCCCAATATTTTAAAGAAAACTATTTCACTGGTATTGTTTACGT
The DNA here is from genome assembly GCA_031548225.1 of Apibacter sp. Taxonomy (GTDB): domain Bacteria; phylum Bacteroidota; class Bacteroidia; order Flavobacteriales; family Weeksellaceae; genus Apibacter. The sequence continues at coordinate 6,058 of JAVBRH010000315.1, read as the reverse complement.
GGGTTCCCCCGCAAAGTTCCACTGAATCTCCGAATTTTATTACCCGTACCACGTCCCCGTATTTTTCCCCAAAAAGAGCCATTGCTCCCATATCCATCGCATTTTTTAACGGAACCGCCCGGTTTTCTTCCAATGCTACACGTTCATAGATCTTCCGGTTTACAAAGGTTTCCACTTTTTCTATCTCTTCCTGGCTCATCTTGGCAAAGTGGGAGAAGTCGAAACGCAGATGTTCAGGTCCTACATAAGAACCTTTTTGTTCCACATGTTTTCCTAATACGGAACGTAAAGCCTCATGCAATAAATGGGTGGCTGAGTGATTCTTAGTAGTCGCCTCTCTCCTTTTTGCATCTACTACTGCTTTAAACGGAAACTCGGGATATTTGGGCAATTCTTTTACTATATGAACTATCAGATTATTTTCTTTCCGGGTGTTTAAAATCTCTATTTTTTCATTGGTGTTTTCGATAAATCCCGTGTCTCCTATCTGTCCTCCACTTTCTGCATAAAACGGGGTTACCTGAAAAACGAGCTGGTAAAATTCTCCTTCTTTATTTTCCACTTTTCTGTACCGGGTTATCTTTACATGGGTTTCCAGAAAATCATACCCCACAAATTCTTCTACCATATCTTCCTCCAGCACTATCCAATCGTAATTTTTAAATGTGCCGGCAGATTTGGAACGTTCCTTTTGTTTTTTCATATCGGACTCAAATCCTTCTTCATCTACTGAAAGTCCTTTTTCCTCAGCAATAATCCTTGACAAGTCTGAAGGAAAACCATACGTATCATATAATTCAAAAACGACATCTCCGGGAATTACCTTCAAATCGGGATGAGTTTCTATAAAATTAGCCAGCCTAACCAGTCCCTGATCAATCGTTCGTAAAAAACCGGCCTCTTCTTCTTTTATTACTTCCTGAATCAGTGATTCTTGTTTAGCTATTTCCGGGAAAAATTCTCCCATCTGGGATTTAAGAATCGATACCAGTTCAAATAAAACCGGTTCTTTTATACCTAAAAAGCGATACGCATATCCTGTAGCCCTTCTCAATATCCGGCGGATTACATATCCTGCTCCCGAGTTGGAAGGAAGCTGACCGTCAGCTATAGAAAAAGCTATAGCCCGGATATGATCGGCTACCACACGGAAAGCTATATCCGTTTCCGTTTTTTCTCCGTATTTGTAACCGGAAATTTCTTCTATCCTGGAAATTAACGGGGTGAATACATCCGTATCGTAATTGGAAATCTTACCCTGTAAAACCATACAAAGGCGTTCAAAGCCCATTCCGGTATCTACATTTTGTTTAGGTAATTTTTCCAGAGTTCCGTCTGCTTTTCGGAGAAACTCCATGAAAACGAGATTCCAGACTTCAATTACCTGCGGATGGTCTGCATTCACTAAGGTTTTTCCTTCTATTTTATCTTTTTCTTCTTTGGGACGGATATCTACATGTATCTCGGAACAAGGTCCGCAAGGGCCTGTTTCTCCCATTTCCCAGAAATTATCTTTTTTACTCCCTAATAAAATCCGGTCTTCCGGGATAAATTCTTTCCAAAAATTAAAGGCTTCTATATCACTGGACAGATTTTCATTGGCATCTCCTTCAAAAATCGTAACATATAACCAGTCTTTTGGGATTTTATATACTTCGGTCAGTAATTCCCAACCCCAGGCAATGGCCTCTTTCTTAAAATAATCTCCAAAACTCCAGTTTCCCAGCATTTCAAACATCGTATGATGATATGTGTCTTTTCCCACATCATCCAGATCGTTATGTTTTCCTGAAACCCGTAAACATTTTTGTGTATCGGCCACTCTCTTATCTTTAGGTTCTTTGTACCCTAAAAAGAAATCTTTGAACTGAGTCATTCCTGAATTGGAAAACATCAGGGTGGGATCGTCTTTTAAAACAATGGGAGCTGACGGAACTATAGTATGTTGTTTGGATTGAAAAAAATCTAAAAAGGTCTGTCTTATCTGTTTTGAAGTCATATTCTGCTCTTGTGATTTAAGCTTACAAAAATACTAAATTAAACAAGATTTCTAAAATAATCCTGTTTAGTAAAATCAATGTATCTCTGCTGTCTGTTTAAAGTTTATTATATCCTGTAAATCTCCTACGGAATACTGAACCCACTCTATCTGTTTCTTTATTTTTCCTTCTTTATCAAAATATAGCCAGCTGGTGAATTTCATTTCATTTACCAGGTTTCCGTTATAATAATAAGGATTGTATTTACCACTTACCGCCACTATACTGTCGTTGGCAAGCAGGGTTTCTATCTGTACTGCCTTGGGATAACTCATGTGTTTCTTGTATTTCTCATCCGACCATTCATACTGATAACGGTTTTTTATGTTCTCTCTCCCTTCTACTACAGACTGGGCTACTGCATCAATCCATTGAGGATCTGAACTGGAATAAAACTCCATCAGTTTATCTACATTCTCACGGTTTGCATAAACTTCATAAAATTCCCGTGCGGTTTTACCATTCTTTTTTTCTTCTAATGAGCTACATCCTGCCAGGCTGAATAATACTCCTAAAAAGGATAAAATAATAATCTTTTTCATGTATGTTTTAAGTTGAATGTCCAAAAATACAAATTTTTACTTATCTGAATAAATATGTATACTGCTTATTATCAAATATATGAATCTAAAACAATGTAAAAAACACAAAAATATTAACAATCACTTCATTATTTAACATTTTTTTAACCTTCCTGGATAAATCCTTTGTTCATGGCAAATAGGGGTGATTTTTTACCTAAAATAAATATCAAAAAATATTTTTAACACTTTTTATGTATTGTCGAATGTACTTTTGTTTTGCAAATGAAACAAAAATAAATTTTATGAAGAAAGTAACATTAGCATTAATTCTATTAGTATCTCTTTCATTTACAGCGATGCAGAACGAATCTGAATCTGTACAGTTATCCCATGTGAATGATTCTTTCCCTGAAGTAAAAGGGGGACCTGTAAAGGATACTTTAAAAAATGATACTTTAGCTGATACTTTAGTTGTAAATGAAGTAAAAACTGTTGAGAAAAAGGAGGAAATGAGTTTAAGCAAAGCCCTGGTTTCCTGGTATGGTGGTAAATTTCACGGACGTCTTACTTCCAGCGGAGAAAAATATAATATGAACGCTCTGACAGCTGCTCATAAAACCTTACCTTTTGGTACAAAAGTTAAATTCACCAACCCTAAAAACGGTAAAGAAGTGATTGTGAAAATTACAGACCGGGGGCCTTTTATTCCTAAGAGGGAATTTGACCTGAGTAAAGCAGCTTTTGCTGAGTTAACCAGCCTGGATGCAGGAGTACTTAACGTAAATTACGAAATTATACAATAAAGAAAAGATTAAAGACAGACCTATACTGTAAACTAAAAAAACTTCGGAAATTTCCGAAGTTTTTTAATTTATAACCACTTCTCCGTATAAATCAAATTCCTCGGCTCTGTTTATTCTTATGTTTACAAAGCTTCCTAAGGATAAATAAGTATCTTCTGCCGGAATTAATACTTCATTATCCACATCAGGAGAATCATACTCCGTTCTTCCTATAAAGTACTCTCCTTCTTTCCGGTCTATAATGCATTTAACTGTTTTTCCTATTTTCCCCTGATTCAGCTCCCAGGAGATACGGGACTGGATTTCCATAATTTGATTAATCCTGTTTGTTTTCTCCTCTTCTGGAACATCATCCACTAAATCGTAAGCGGAAGTGTTTTCTTCATGAGAATACGCAAAACATCCCAGTCGTTCAAAACGCTGTTCTTCCACCCAGTTTTTTAACTCTGTAAAATGTTCTTCTGTTTCTCCGGGATATCCTACAATTAATGTAGTGCGGATTACCATATCGGGAACTATACTTCTGAATTTTTCCAGGAGTTTATTGGTTTTTTCTTTAGTAGTCCCTCTTTTCATAGAGGTAAGAAGGTCATCGGAAATATGTTGTAAAGTAATATCCAGATAGTTACAAATCTTGGGCTCGCTTTTCATTAATTCCAATACTTCTTCGGGAAATCCGGAAGGAAAAGCATAATGCAGACGTATCCATTCTATTCCTTCCACTCCGGCCAATTCCTTTAATAAATCCGCCAAAGCTCTCTTTTTATACAAATCCAATCCATAATAAGTTAAATCCTGAGCTATGAGAATTAATTCTTTAGTTCCTCCTTTAGCCAACGACTTCGCTTCTTTAACCAGTTCTTCAATGGGAGTGGATATATGCCCTCCCCTCATCAATGGAATTGCACAAAAACTGCACGGTCTGTCACAGCCTTCGGAAATTTTCAAATAGGCATAATGACGGGGTGTGGTAACCAGCCTCTCCCCGACTAATTCATGTTTATAGTCTGCTCCTAAGGCTTTTAACAATAATGGGAGTTCCCGGGTACCGAAATACTGATCTACATTAGGAATTTCTTTTTCTAAATCCGGCTTATATCTTTCGGATAAACAACCGGTTACAAAAACTTTTTCAACTATCCCCTGCTCTTTTTGTTCCACATATTCCAATATGGTATTAATACTTTCCTCCTTTGCATTCTCAATAAATCCACAGGTATTAATAACTACAATATCCCCCTTTCCTTCATGAACCGTTTCTTTCCCGTTAGCCTTTAGCTGATTCATCAAGACTTCCGAATCATAAATATTTTTGGAACATCCTAAGGTAACTATGTTTATTTTCTTTTTTCCAACCGATTTGGTACGCATCTGAATTTACCCTTATAATTTTTCACAAAGGTAACTCAATTTTTAAAAGTGTGCGATTGAACTTTTTAGAATAATTGAATAATCGAATGACTGAATAATTGAATAACTGGATGATTGAGTAATTGAATAATATGTCAATGTGTCCGTTTGTCAATAGATAAATCTCGTGAAGTGGTAATCTTGCTTATTTTTTCTTTTCAGCATTAGTGAAAAACATACCCTATGGTATGTTTTTAAGTTTTTAATCCAAATCCAAAACCTTCTTTACCCAGTTTTTAATGGTATATTTATTAATGATCTCTTCCGGAATTTCCTGATATTCGGAATTTAGAAAATCATCCGGTATCTCTATGTTTTCTGTGTCTACTAATAAAATATTATTGGGATTGTAAAAATCGTAATTTACAATATCCTTATTGGTTGTGATTAGCTTTTTATGATATCCCAAAGACTCAAATACTCTGAAGGTAAGTCCCATTTGTTCCGGCCTCTGGATATCAATCATCAGGTTTGAATTTTTTATTTTTTCCAGTGATCTCTCCCTGGAAATCATTTTATTCAGATACTTGATTTTAGTTTTGATTTTAGGTACATAGAAATTCAGCTGTCTTCTGTTAACTACGATAAATTCATAGGGGAATTTTTTCTTCTCCAAAGCTGAAGCTATTTTTTCCAAAACAGGAGTTCGTTTGTCCAGAGAGGAGATATTAAAGGCCTTTCTTTTTACTATGCCTCCTTTAGGCTGCTGTTCATAAATATAATTGGGGATAAATTCCAGATTGTATTTTTCAACATCTTTCTTATCATAACTGTAAATCTTGTCAAAATATCCGAAAGTATTAGAAATAGCAGGCATTCTCTGCACCCCGTCATAATGGTAGGCAATCATTTCCTTGCTTTTAGACTGACAAAACTCCAAGCTCTGCGGAGAAAGCCATTCCGCATGAATAATTATAATTTTATCCTGTTCCCCATAATGGGATAATTCCTTATGAATAAGTTTATCTAAATGCTCTCGTTTTATGTTATGCTTAAAAAATGTTTTATTTATGAGGTTTTTAAACCGGTCCCATAAATGCGGATACTGGTAACGATTGGCATAAATATCTATATGAACAGCTTCAATACCCAACTCCTTCATTGCGGAAACGATATACTTATCATATCCGTAATAATCTAATGATATTAAAGCCACTTTCATATTTTCATTTTTCAATTTAAATGAATTGAAATTTTAACAAAACAACTACCTGATACAAATATACTGTATAGAATCTTATCCTCTTTGTCTAATTTCAAATTTTAGTTTTTTTTTAACTTA
>JAVBRH010000194.1:0-15280 GCA_031548225.1 Apibacter sp. | reverse complement strand
CGGCATCCCCTAACGGACAAATGGTATTTCCTTCTATTTTTCTCTGGATATCCCACAGTAAATCAATATCTTCATAGGTTCCTTTTCCCTCTTCTATTTTTTTCAAAATGCGGTACATCCATCCGGTTCCTTCCCGGCATGGGGTACACTGTCCACAGCTTTCATGGTTATAAAAACGTGCCAGCGTCATCGTATGCCTTACTACGCACTGATCTTCATCCAATACGATAAATCCTCCCGAACCTAACATAGTTCCGGTTTCAAAACCTCCTATTGATAAACTTTCATAATTCATCAGGCGGGTTTCTCCTTCGGCTGTTTTCAACAACAGTTTAGCAGGAACAACCGGAACGGACGAACCTCCCGGAATACAAGCCTTCAGTTTCTTTCCATTCGGGATTCCTCCGCAATATTCTTCGCTATATATAAATTCTTCTACACTTAAATCAAAATCAATTTCATACACTCCCGGCTTGTTCAGGTTCCCACAAGCGGAAATCAGTTTGGTACCGGTGGATCTTCCCACTCCACGTTTGGCATATTCCGCTCCGGAAATTTCAATGATGGACGGAATGGATGCAATGGTTTCTACATTGTTCACTACTGTCGGACATTGATATAGCCCTTTTACTGCCGGAAAAGGAGGTTTTAACCTCGGATTTCCTCTTTTTCCTTCCAATGATTCCAACAAGGCGGTTTCTTCTCCGCAGATATAAGCTCCGGCTCCCCGCTGAACATACACTTCCAAGTCATATCCTGTATTCTTGATATTCTTCCCTAAAAACCCGTTCGCCCGGGCTTCCTCTATCGCATGTTCCAGAATATCGGGAATCCATGAATATTCTCCACGTATATAAATATACGAAACATTTGCTCCTAAACAAAATGAAGAGATCAAAATTCCTTCAATCAACAGATGGGGAATATATTCCATTAAAAACCGGTCTTTAAAAGTTCCCGGTTCGGATTCATCAGCATTTACCACCAAATAACGGGATACTCCTTCCGGCTTTGCGAGAAAGCTCCATTTCATCCCTGTCGGGAATCCTGCTCCTCCCCGCCCTCTCAAACCACTGGTTTTTACCTCTTCCAATATTTCATCGGGAGTCATCTTCAGGGCTTTTTCCGCCATTTCATATCCTCCGTGCTTTCTGAAAACTTCAAAGGTTTTTATCCCTTCTATCCCGATATTTTTAAGTAATAATTTGTTACTCATTTCTGTAAGTCTTCTAAAACTTATTTTTTAATCTATTGCTATATTTCCCGCCCTGCAAAGTTCTATGATTTCATCTACCTTTTCTTTGGTAAGACGTTCCTGATAAAATTTCCCCAGTTGCATCATAGGCGCATATCCGCAAGCTCCCAGACATTCGGCCGGTTTCAGCGTAAACAAACCGTCTTGGGTCGTTTCTCCTTCTTTGATCTGCAATTTTTCTTTGATATATTCTATGATCTGATCACTTCCGTTCAACATACACGGCCCCGTTCTGCATACTTCCAAAACATATTTACCTACCGGCTGCAAATTAAACATGGTATAAAAAGTAGCCACTTCATACACTTCTATGGGAGAAATACGCAGCAAAGACGCCACATAATCCATAACAGGAGCATCCAACCACCCTCCAAACTCTTTCTGAGCCAGATGGAGAATAGGGATTAAAGCAGATTTTTGTTTTCCTTCCGGATATCTGGAAATAATCTTATGGGTCTTTTCTAAATTTTCAGCACTAAAAGCAATCACATTATCAGAGCTCACGCTGTTTGCCTCCATTTTAAATTTTATGTTAGAATGCAAATATACAATATTGAATTTTACTAAAAAAAGTTATCTCGGAGATTTTATTTTTTATTCTTAATCTGGAATCATTTTAAATAATTATGATTTTTGTCATGTTTTTAACTGTCGTAAATAATAGGAAAATTTTGTTGTTTTTTAATTACTCAAAAAGACCATTTATTTTTTTACAATATTTTTTTAGTTTTGATAAAAAAATGTATATTTGCAGTCCAAAACCAGTAAACGCGGATGTGGTGGAACTGGTAGACACGCTAGACTTAGGATCTAGTGCCGTGAGGCGTGGGGGTTCGATTCCCTTCATCCGTACTAAAAAATATCTTATTTTTAAGCAAAATCCTGAAAACCATTTGATTTTCAGGATTTTTTTATTCCTGAATTTTATTTGAAAAAGCAAAATAGTGCGGTTTTTGTTAATTTTCGGGGTAATTTCATGTCCAACTTTTGGGGTGACTTACACTTGGCCTTCCAGTTTTGCTTTTATCTCATCAACACTTTTGGAACACAAGAGCACAACAATGATCATTTTTAGGCGTTTTAAAGTTTCAAAAATAATAAAGATAAACTTTGGGTTATCTTTATTATTTTATGTAATCTCTCATTTAGTATTGATAATCAAATTGATACATTCTCAAAATTGGCTTATCAACACCTTTGAAACAGTACCTCTCTTTTTCTATTGGTATTAGATGTTTTTGCTCTAAATCCTTTTGTGGAATATTACCTACCCTTATACTCTTTAATTCTTCTATTGAATGTATCCACTTTTTTGTCTAAATTAGATTGAGAATTTATGTATAATCTTACCCAATAAATTGTTAATAAACATATTAATAATAATATTATGCCTAACCATTTTCTCCTTATTCTATTCATATATACTTTTATTTGTTACAGGCAAAGTCTTTGAAGAGCCTACTCCAATAAAACTTTTATGATTTCCGCCCTCTCTAATAGCGTTTAAATCGGCCTTTGTATCGTTTGAATTATATTTTTTTGCTCCCTCTAATGCTTCTTGTGTATTAAATCCTATACCTACCATAAAATATCCCCACATCCAATTACCTTCGTCTAAATAATTATAAACACGATATCCGCTATTTTGATTAATGAAAAGAGGTCCCTTATCACTAAATATTTCTTTGGCAGACCACGTACCTCCCTCTCCTGCATCTTTTAACATTATAGGTAAAGAATATGCCGAAGGATCCATCTTACCTCCATTAGATTCGGTTAAAGCTTTATAATTCCTAGAAAACCAATTCATTTTTTCAATACCTGATTCTTTCTCATGAAAATCAATCCAGTCAGAAGTCATAGCATATATATATGTATGATCTTTAAATTTAGAACCAAATTTTTCCATATTATATTTAATTGCAGCTACATCTGTCTTTTGGTCATTAAATGTATAATATGTCTGTTGTTTTGTTTTTGAGTTTTCTATAACTAAGAAATCTTCTCCTGCTTTCTTATCTATCCTTACAAATTTTCCATTTTCATCAAAAACATAATCATCAGTCGGCCCCATTCCTGTCGGGTCAATCAACTTCACCGGATTCAACAGTACATAATTGTAAGGAGAATAATCTGGATAAAATTCCGCCAGCGGGTCCACGCTCAACCAAACCGTTTCGCGTGGATTATAATATCTCGCTCCATAGTAATACAATCCCGTTTCCTCATCCAGTTCCTTACCGTTAAACAGGTAGGGAGTGTTCCAGGTATTGTTTCGTTCCTCAATAAATACTTCCCCGAACGGCACATACTCTACATGCTGTACCACCGCTCCATCCAGATTTGTCAAATAACTACTGCTGCCCAGGTGGTCGGAGTGGTAATAATACTGCATCCTCTCATAGTTGATATTTTAATTTGTCCATCCAAAGACAGCAATTCCAGATCGACGGACAGCCAAACACTCTCCCTCGGGTTGTAGTAACGTGCACCATAATAGTACAATCCCGTTTCCTCATCCAGTTCTTTAGCGTTGAACAGGTAAGGAGTGTTCCAGGTATTGTTTCGTTCTTCAATAAACACTTCCCCAAATGGAACGTATTCCACATGCTGTACTACAGCACCATCTAAATTGGTTATATAGCTTGAACTACCCAAATGATCCGGGTGATAGTAGAACTGTAACTTTTCGTAATTCACATTACCCGTATTTATTCCTCCGTCCATGGTTTTCTGGGCCTGTTTACTAGTATTTACACAGCAAAAACCCTGCCCGTTTACTCCAGTGTAGCTATCTCATTCATTTTGTTTTTTGGTTGAAACTTCCTATAATTACAAATTTACTTTTTTCAAATAATTCATTTTCACCTAACAACTCACTATATTCACTTAATAGAATGCTTCCATTAAAAGATAATTTTTCATCCCCTAAACTAGAAAAATTAATTCCAGAATATCTTGGAACTAGGACAAAAATATTACCTTCAACCTCTCCAAATCGCAAATGATAATTACTCTTAAAAACCAAGCATTGATTACTTTTTTTGCTTAATATGTTACCTCGAATAATATTTTGGCCGTCCTGACATTCAAAATCCCAAGGTTCAGCCACTGATATGATGTATTCTTCCTGTTTCATAATTCGTTATCTTAAAGACTGCCAATTAATTAATCGAATCTTAACAGGGTCTAAAGTCATAAACTCAGCCCCTCCTCCTATCATTCCGTTTGCAGGTAAAACTTTAGTCCCGTTTTGCAATAATGTAGGATAATTTAAAATTTCAAATTCGACACGAAGAGTAGGTGTATTAGGTAAGGATAGTCTATTTTGTGCATTTGCTGCTGATTTGTATAAATCTTTTGTAAAATACGTTTCTCCTGGTCTTCCACCTCTAAGCATTCCTGTTTTCTGTATTGCTTTAAGCTCTCCTTCTGTCATATACCTAAATGTATTTCCTCCCCGCTTTGCGGGGTGTTATTCTTTATTTTTATTTGTTGCTAAATCTGGATTGTTAATTTTTAAGATTTTCCAATTAATGCTCTTAATAATACAAAGATTCCGCCTAATATACATAATATACTCATCGCATATATATTAAATCTTATTGATTGAGAGATAGAAGGCTTATACTCTCTGGACCGTACTTCTTTTGTATCTCCATAATACTTCATAAAAAGCAAGCCCATTACCCCCAAGAGTATAAACCCTATTCCATAGAGAATCGCCTCATGCTCTTTTAACCAATTTTCCATAATCTTTTTGTTTGTAGTTTTTACATTGTATTATTTATTTTGTTGTTGAATATCTAAAATTCTTCAAAATTTGTTGTCTATTTCTTCCCGGTTTACTTTGTTGGTATTCTCTCATAGAACTAGAACTATTTGTACTTTTTGTACTATTTGTATTCTTTGTTGTATTCTCTACTGCCTTAACAGTCATATCTACGGTCTGCTTTAAAAACTCTTTTTTTACTTCACTTGCTCCCGGTATTTTATCTATCTTAGAGGATATTACCTTCTGACCTCCCTCTACTATTATAGTTTTTACTGCATCGCCACCTGCTTTTGAATATTTACCATCATACAAATCAATAAGAAATTCTAACCCAGTTCCTGTCCAAGATACAACATTGCCAGCTGTTGCAAGAGGAACTCCTACTTCAGAGGTCGCTCCAGCTGCGGTTAATACATATCCAACCACCGCTGCTTTATCTCCGACACTTTGCATTTGCTGGGGCAATTGGCGAATTACAGGACCCAGTACATCTCCAATATCATCTCCAATTGCTACTAATGCATCCTTTATAACATCGCCAGTTAATGTTTGAGCCTCCGGATTCATCTGATTAAATGCTGCTGCCTGAATAGCTTCCGGTGTTCCTAACATATAATCAAAACCTACTTGTTTTCCATTCGGATCAATAAATCTAACAGGACTCTGGTAGCAATATCCATACGGGTTCAGGTTTCCAGAGTTATACACCCCTCCGTTATGCTGTCCATCAATATAATGCTCGGTTTCCATAACCGGGTTGTACCCCGCCAGCGGATCCACGCTCAGCCAGACTGTTTCCCTCGGGTTATAGTATCTCGCTCCGTAGTAATAGAGCCCCGTCTCTTCGTCCAGTTCCTTTCCGTTAAACAGGTAAGGAGTGTTGTTTAAGTAATTTTTCGGGTTGCTTTGCTTTGGCATATGTTCTTGTAAAAGAAGTACCTGCAAGGGATCATACCCCTGCAAGAGTGATTTTTGAGTTATTTTACAAGTGCCTCTCATTCTTCTGCTAAACAGATAAAAATAAGAACTTTGTTTTATATAGCCTAACTTTTTCTACTTTATTTTTTAGCTTTATGGATAAATTATCATTTAATCAATAATAAAGGTAAATATCTGACTAATGTTTGATAAATAAACGATAAAGCGTTAAATCCATAATTTATCCTTGTTTTTTTATCTGTTTTTTAATGATAGAGTCCTGTCAACATCGAAGTCGGCTTTATGGTAATGGTGGTGGTGGAATGTTGAACGGGCTAAAACTTTTTTTCCTTTAAAAGAATAAAAAACTTAAAAAGTTTTGCCCTTTCAATATCCCCGCGTCCCGCCACTTGGGGCGGGTGGTCGGGGGAGAGGAAGCGTCGGCTCGTGCGGCTATTTATTACATAATGCATCTTCTGGGCTGTACAGACCAGCAAGGTGCTTGCATTATGTTAAATAGCTTGGGGGAATAAAGTTTTTGCAACAGCTTTTTGCTTGGCCGGACAGCGGGTGAGGTGATGACCGTAAGCGTAGTACACAATCCTTTGTGGATGTAGCGAAGGGAAGAACCCGAACCGGCTGGCATTAAGACGTCGGGGCAAAAACTTTTTTCCTACGGCGTGGGCAAAGGGTCGGATCCGGTGGGTTAATCTATCTGCTTATCAGGATTCTGGCGTGCGTCAAAAATGGAAAGGATTCTGATGATTTTCTTGTTAGGGGTTTCTTTGTATAGTATTTTGTAATGACGGCAGACCATCCGGCGATAATGGGAGTTAATATCATCTTTTTGATATTGCCGGGAATATAAAAGTGTGGATACGGTATCGTAAATCTCCTGTACGATTTTTTCTGCGGATTGGGGGCTTTTTTCTTTGTAATAGTTATATAGGGCTTTTAAGTCGTTCTGGGCTTGTTTACTCCACCTTATTTCCATTTGTTTATTTCTTTTTTTAGCTGTTCATGGGTAAGGTAATCGCCTTGTTCTATTTGTTTTTCTGATTCTTCCAATATTTTTGTGTATTCGGAACGGGTCAGGGGCTTGCCTTCTGTAGTATGGGCTACAATGGCTTTGTCGTCCTGGCGGAGCATGGCGTATATCATTTTAAGCAACCGGTCGTCAGCTTGGTCTATGTAATGGTGGATGCGTTTTTTTATGTCTATCGTTGTCATATTTGTATTATCTTTCTGCTTATATTTCAAAGTTACGGATTTTTTTGATGATTTTAGGAACATTCTGTTATTCAGTTATTGTGTTATTCAATCATTATCTATAAAGGGTGGTATTTATCGATTTCGTTTTGGAGGTCTTCTACGTCGTTGATTAAGTAGGCTTCGGTGGTATGGATCTGCTTGTGTCCGGCTTTGTATTGTACCTGCCTGAGATTGTACTGTTTAAGCCAATGGATAATAACGCTTGTCCGTATTTGTTGTAAGTTACTTAGTTTTGGGTTTTGTTGTCTGAGTTCTTGGTTAAGGGCTCTGCAGATGTCTAAAGTGTTGCTATTCTCCACTTGTGTTTTTCCTAAGCTGGGAACGCTTAAAAATAACCGCTGAGTAGGTTCTTTATGGTAATTGAGTAAGAGGGTTCTGGTTTTATACTGGTATTCCATTAAATCGATGATCTGGTGGGATTTTAAGGGCAAGGTCCGGTCTGTTAACTTCCGTCCGCCCCGTATTTGTATCGTAGCTTGTCGCAGGTCTATATCCTGCAATTGGATTCGGGTTATTTCCGTGGTGGTCAATGCCTGATTTATGAGTAATCCTATAATAATTTTATTTCTTTCCCTGCTTAACTTATAAGCGGTAAACCAGTTTTTATGGTTGTTTTTATCTTCTTCTTTGGGTACAGGATAGTTATGATACAGGTTCTGTAATTCTTGTACAGTAAGGGTAAGATAGGTTTTCTGCTGGGTTTGCTGGCGTAATTTTATTCTTTTTGCCGGATTGTCTATTCTCTGGTCGGTTTCTATCTGCCAGTTATAATACTGTTTGATCGCATGCAGATGTAGTCTTTTGGTAGGAGTACTGAGTTTTTTGTCTTGCAGATGTTTAAGATAATGAAGAAGTTCTTTTTCAGTACTGTTCTCCGGCTCGGTATTATCCTTGTCCAAGAAGCTGATATAGTCCAATACATGGTAATGGTACATTTGTACGGTTGTTGTACTTAATTCTTTATTTTTTAAGTAATTTTTGAAGGTAGTCATAGGTTGTAAAATGTAATAAGTAAAATGTATTAGCTGAATGATTAATTTTGTTCTTTTTATTTTTCACACTTATAGGATTGATTTCATGGTTACATTGTATAACTTATTGATTTTCTTATATCTTATATCTTACAGTCTTATATCTAACTTTCTTCTATCAGATGGGTATAGATTTCAGTGGTATCTAAACTGCTGTGTCCTAGGAACTTTTGTACTTTGTGTATATCCATTCCGTTGGCAAGCAGATGGGTAGCTATGGAGTGCCTAAGTCCGTGCAGGGTAATGTTCTTTTCTTTGAGTTTGGTACTGTCGCTTTTTTGTATGAGTTTATGCAACCGTACATTCAGGCTTCCGGGACTTAGGTTTTTTCCTCTATAATTGACTAATAAACAGCTTTGGGTAGTATCAGTTACTAAGTAATTGCGGTATTGGTAGATCCAATCCCTTAGTATTTTTGCGGATGTCTGGTTAAAGGGAATAATCCGTTGTTTGTTATTTTTTCCTTTTTTTACGTGCAATATCCTCGTATCAAGATTAATGTCGTCTATAGTTGTGTGCAGGGCTTCATTTCTTCTTAATCCACAACTATAACAAAGGGTTAATAGTACTTTGTTCTGGTAATTGAGGGCTTCCTGCTTGGGATTCTGGGCAGGTTGTTGTTCTATCAGCTGGTACAGGTGTTTAACTTGTTCCTGGGTAAGTATTTCCCGTTTGAGGCTTTCTATTTTCAGATGTTTAAGATTAAACTCGGGTAAGCTGCGGATTCCTTTGTGATGGAGATATTCCCAGAGTTTTTCCAATGCCCATAAATGGCGGTTGATGGTGGAACTGTTCAAAGCTCCCCCATATTTGTGATTGGTGCGGTTCAGCAGGTAGTGATAATAGTTTTTGAGATCGGCGGTTTTCACTTGATCGAGTTGGTTGCAGTGGTTCTGCTCTAAGTAATGGAAGAACTCCCGTGCATGCAAAGGCAAACTTCTTAGAGTGCTGGGGCTGAATCCGAGGATATCCAACCATTCTGCAAAGGCTTTTTCTAAATAGATATAACTGGTGTTTTCTAAAGGCAGCTGTTTCATTTTTCTGTCCGCTTATCTTTTTTTGTTGGGTTCCGGTTCGGTTAGGTTAATTTCCTGGTTTTGTTGTTCTTAACTGGTTTATTGGGCTTGTGGTTCGGCAGTGGTTCGCCGGGGCGGTTCTCTATGTTTTTTATGATTTGGTTAAGCAGGGTATCTATTTTATTTTCAAGGTTCTGGTATTCTTTTTCGTTGATGATCTGGTATTGATAGGTTTGGGTTTCTTTGTTATGGAGCTTTTTGATAATTCCTTCATCCTGCCATTGGTGTAAATACCTCTGGGCGGTGCTTTTGGAGATTCGTAAATAACTTCTTAACTGCTGGTTGGTAAAAACCTCTTGTGGATTTTTGATTTTTGATTTTAGATTTTCCAGCAGGTTGCGGCTTCTTCCGGTTAGGGTATCGGATTTGCGGAGTAATATTTCTTTTAGGAGCTCATGGGCTTGTTTGATATCTTCGACAGTAGTTTCTATGTATTCTTCGCCTGTGGATTCGTCTGCTTTTTTCTCCCGTTGGAACTGGTGGTACCAGGTAACAATCTCTATGAATTGCAGATAATGGGCATTGGTTCTGCGGGGTTTAAGTATTTCTTTGGGAAGCTGTACGATTTCTGCGTAAGGGTTAATGATTTTTACGGGTTCTAAGATCCGCTGGGTATTCTGCAGCAGGTTTCTTGCCTGTATCTGCTGATCTATATCTATTTTTCCGGCACTGAGTTTACGCTGGTAATCCATGATTTTCTGGTCTTGGGCTTCGGATTCATCTAAATAGATTAAAAAAGAGCGGTTGGCATTGTCTTCGTAGATGCTTTCCTGGGTGGTGCATCCGGCTACGCAGACGGGGCCTTCTACGGTCAGATGTACGGTTTTGGTTTCTCCTTTGGTATTTTTAAAGGCAATGGTTTTGCTTATTTTCTTTTTGGATTGAAGTTCCCGTAAGGGATAGAGAGCCTGCAAAATTCCGTCCAGGTCTTCGATCAGGAGAAGTTTGTGTTTGAGCTCCTGTTGACCGAAGTAATAAAAAGCATTTTCTGATAAGGTGGTGATTTCTATTTTTTCTTCGTCCGGGATTAAATTCCCGATGTTTTCCTGCAAATGGGTTTTTCCGGTGCCGCTGCTGCCCAGGCTGATGATATGCAGGGGATGTTCTGTTTTTCTTGAGCTGAATATTAAATACATGATCAGGCGGTTAACTTCTTCGCCGATTATCCCGCTTTGCCCGATCAGTTCATTGGTTATTTCCAGCAGGTTATCTGAAGTAAGTAATTCCAATGCTTCTGTTTTTTCCTGTTCGGTAAGCTCTTTTTTCTCTAAGGGCTGTTGGCTGACGGCTAATTGCTCCAGGCGGTATTTTTCGAGCTCTTCGGTAAGCTCGTTGATGCTGGCTTCTATTACGCTGCTTCCTATTTCCAGTTTGGTAGCGGTTTTTCGGATAAGCTTCTCTACCTGGGTATCGTTATACAAGTCTAAGTTATGGCGTACGGCAATTCCCCCCTGCCCCCCGAAGGGGGAAGAATCCTGATTATCCTGAGTTTGCAGTTGTATTTTTAAGGTTACCCGCATACGGTCTAAGCCTTCGGTGCGGATGCCGCCTAAAACGCTGATCTGTAATAGCTGGTTTTGATATTCGAGCTGGTTCGGATTCTGGGTAGTGAGCAGGGTGAATAAGGTTTTTATTTTTTTAGATTGTGCAAGTTCTTTCACAAAGGTATCATTCATTTCTCAATTAACCTAAAAACTTCGGGTTTTTTTATAAACTTTATTACTCGTATATTCGCATTAATTAGTAAGAATAGTACTTTTATGAGTAACGATGTTAGCATTGGAATGAGGATAACCCAACTGCGCAAGCGGAACAACTGGTCGCAGACGGAACTGGCCAAAAAAATAAGGGCTTCAAGGGAGATCGTTTCCCGCTACGAGAGGGACGAAAGCGCCCCCTCGGTGGAGATCCTCGCCCGGTTGGCGGAAGTCTTCGGGGTGACGGCGGATTTCTTGATCGGGATTTCTGAGTTTGCTTCTTTGGACAAACTCACTGTACAGCGCATTAAGGATATTGAAGGGCTTGACAGGGAAACCCGTACCATCCTCTTTAACCTGATCGATACTTATATTCAAAACTATAAAGCCAAAAAGGCTTTTTATTAAGAAATAAATTTAGCATGAATGAAATAAAATATATCCTGATAGCTGATTATAAAAATGTAAGGAAAATAAAGTATTTTCAAAACTTGCTTTTATTGCTATTTGGAATATTTACTATCCTTAGTTTTATATTAATTATTTTTGATCCTACTTTTAGCCTCACAATAACTATAATAATTACAAGTATTGGATTTTTTTGCTTCGTATTATTTACTTTATTAAGTGTCTTGTTTTACATATCCTTTATAAATAAAAATATTGAAAAAGTATTTATTAAAAATGAGTTTCTTCTTTTTAAAGGTAAATCCTATCCTTTAAAATCTATACAATGGCTTATAAATATTGAAACAAGGGATTGGAATAACAAAAAAATCCCCACTAAAGAAAAGTTAATAACTCTTCCTCAATGGGGTAATTTTATTTTTATTGATGATCAAAAGTTAGAATTTATTCCATCTTCCTTTTTATATAATAACATTGAAAGTATCAATATTACTACCTATGACCATATACCTATCCTACAAAGCAAAACATCTAAGTTGTTCTCAGAAGTAATGTCAGCGGTATGGGTTATTTCCTAAAATCCATAAAAATTTGTATTACCATTCCTACTGTATAAATTATAGTCAGTATTATTACTGATTTTGATATTCGTTTTCCAGATGTATTTACCCAATATTTATATTGTTCTTCCTTACCTTCTCTTACTTTATATTTTCCTTTACTATACCTATATATCATCAATACAACAATATAAAAAATGGGTACTAAATAATACTTTTCCATATCAGTTATTTAATTTAATTTGGAACTAAAGGAAGATGATTTTTAGGCGTAGTTCTATCTTCTTTAAAATTATCAAAAGCTTTTTTATATGGTCTAATGATTTGCCATAATCCTTGTCCTACTTTAATATAATCATTTACTCTCTCAGGTTTTGTAAGCCCTTCAGTAACCCAATTGATCAATTTCTTCCTACTAATTCCAAAATCTCCTGTTACTTCTCCAATGTTTTGATACTTCTGTCCTGTGGAAAAATTTCCTGTGCCAATACCATCTATTAAATATCCAAATAATCCGAAGATATTACTTGGTGAATTTTTTAGATTTGCGTCCTCTGCCCATATACCATAGATTTGTATAGGTGCTGTGGAAATTCTTACAATCCCATCTGCGATCATATAACCTCCAGCTACTTGGGATACTCCTGTAGGGGCTAATATTAATCCTGAACCTGTTGATAATTCTTCATACCCTCCATAAGCATTACCCAAAGCCCCCCCAGTAGCACTAATTTTTGATATGAAACTTATTATTTTTGCTTCAGTCTTAGATTCTGAAGGTTTTGGTGGAGTTCCTTGTCCAATAACCGTTACAGGCTCCTCTGCAGGTATGTCTTCTCCTTCTGTTGTTCTCCCATCTAAACGATACCACTTTTTATGAAATTTATCATAAATAAAATTATCGTTAGAATCCTCACCTGTTCCTTTGGCTATTTGTCCATCTCTTGGATTCTTTATTTCAGGGTCTCCGTCTGGAGCCATCCCTGTAGGATCTGTAAATTTAACTGGATTGTTAAATGTATAAATGTATGGACTTATTCCAGGGTATAATTCCGCCAGCGGGTCTACGGAGAGCCAAACCGTTTCCCTCGGATTATAGTACCTTGCTCCGTAGTAATATAAACCTGTCTCCTCATCCAGTTCCTTTCCGTTAAACAGGTAAGGAGTGTTCCAGGTATTGTTGCGTTCTTCAATGAATACTTCCCCGAATGGAACATACTCCACATGCTGCACTACTGCTCCATCCAGATTTGTCAAATAACTACTGCTTCCCAGGTGGTCGGAGTGGTAATAATACTGCATCCTCTCATAGTTGAGGTTTCCGTTGCCCGGACTTGCCTCGCCCACCTTGGCGCTCTGCTTAGTATTCACACAGCAAAAACCCTGCCCGTTTACATAGTCGTCGTTATCCTTTCCGTTGTACGGCACCTCAAAGGCCGCATAATTATCCTTAATATCCTGTATCGTTCTCTGGTATTTCCCCTTCCAGTCAATGCTTACTCCCGGCAGTCCCGCCCCGGCGTACTCAATCCGCCTCGGGTCGGCCCCGAAGCTTTCCAAATCCCCGAGCTTGCTCACAATCCGCTGGCTTCCGATATAGTAATGCTTCGTGTATTTTCCACTTGGACTTACTACCAGATACGGGCTGATGTAGGCGGTAAACTGGCTGGTAGCGGTGGTTCCCCCCGCAAAGGCGGAGTTTACATACACCTGCTCGCTCTCCCCGCTGGTCTTGATGACCCGCTCTCCTCCGGCATCATACCAGTAGTTGCTTACAAAGCCGTTATCGTCCAAGGCTCTTAGCCTGTTCTCTTCATCCCAGAGCAGCTTGCGTTCCTTGGTTTTCTCCGTAAAGCTCTCGTCTTTTTTCTGGAGGCTGGTGTTGACGTAAACTAGGTTGCCGTTGGCATCATACTTCCAGGCCTGCTTCTGGTTGTGCTGCTCAGCCGTTTTTCCTTCTTCCGTTCGGTAATTGATATCGTCAATCACTCCAATCTGGTTCTTTTTGGTCTGATTGTAGGTGTAATTCAAATCATAGCCCGCATTCAGTCCTCCGGTAAACATAATGTTCTTCTGGCTCAGCTCCTGCTTTTTATGGGTGAGGTTGTGTAAATTATCATAGCCCATACTTAAGGTATAACCGGCGGTTTTGCTGTCTGCCCCGATATAGGTTCCTGTGGCGCTGGTCAGCCTGTATAATCCATCGTAGGTGTACTGGTGTTTCATCTGCCCCCCCGGTTTGCTCTGTCCGCTTTGCGGCAGAGGTGCCAGGTTGGAAACCTGAAGTACATTGCTTACGGCATCGTATTCATACGCATTGTTCATGATTTCTAAATTCGTACTTCTAACTTCTAACTTACTCAACCGTCTCCTTTCTGGGTCGTAGGTATAGGTAGTTTCCGCTCCGTTGCAGTATTTCAGGTAATTGCGCTGCTCAAACTTGTCGTAGCCAATATGGTTCACATAATTGTAGCTGTAAGCCTTGCTTCCCTTCACTCCCGTAAGAAGCCCTGCAGTATTGTAGGTATAATCCACTTTTTCTTCATCGGGGTAGATAATCTGCTCGATGCGGTTCCAGCTATCGTATTTCATTTTGGTTACGTAGGTGGCTATGGCCTGGTTCGGAATCAGCACGGTACGGCGTATCTCGGTAATTTCTCCTAGGGTTCCGTACTTGAACTCCTGCGCTCCGGTGGCATCTTCCTGGAGCATCACTCTTCCTACCCGGTTTTCCTTGGCATTCTTGTTCCCGTAGTAATAAGTCACATTATTCTCCGGATGTTCCGGATACTTGATTTTCGTTAACCGCGTATAGTCGTATTCGTATTCGATTTTCTGGTTGTTCTCAGCCAGGTTGGAGGTCTGCCGGGTAATGACATTTCCCAGTTCGTCATAGACTAATGTGGTAGTTCCCGCACTTGGATGGGTCACCTGGGTGCGCCTTCCTGCCCTATCGTACACTGAAGTGGTTTTTTGACCTTCGGTGTCAATCACTTCGAGCAATTGCCCTATCGGGTCATACAAAAACTGTGTACTGATTACTCCGTTCGGGCCAGATAGCTGTTCGGTCTTCACGGTCTGCCCGGAGCCGTTGGTATAGGCGGCTTGTTTGCCTCCTAAGGCATCGGTGGTGGTGGTGACGAGGTTGCGGGCGGCCAAGTCCAGGGTATAGGCGGCTTTGGAACTGCTTCCGTCGGGAAGGGTGGTTTCGATAGCTCTATCCAGTACATCATACCGGGTACGGGTTGGGGCCACATTGTCAAAGTTCTTGTTGAAGATGAGTTTTTG
>JAVBRH010000174.1:0-2779 GCA_031548225.1 Apibacter sp. | reverse complement strand
GGAGGCTGTGGTTGTGCAACGGGAGAAATCATCGTATTCTGGAATGGGAAAAAGTTCAGCAAGGAAGAAAATTTAATCGGAACGGCTGATGCCTGGGCAAGCGAGTCCATTAATTTTATTTACCCAGTGGACATGGAAGGTAAAAAAAATACTCTTATTAAGGTCTCGCTGTTGTATGTGGATTCTCTGCCGAATGAAAAAGTAAAACGACGGATGATTAAAGAATACTATTATTGGAATGGTGATGAGTTAGTTTCGGATAAAACCCGTAAAAAAGAGGATAAAACTTATATTGTAGATGAGTAATTAATTTGAGAGGCTAAGTTTTGACTAAAATAAACCAGGTGAGTTCTTATGTAAAAAGTATAATCCCTTTATTTAAACCGACTGTTTGTTTTTCTTTACTCTCCGGATCAAGGTCAGATAAGTGATAATCCCTGCTAAGAAAGAAAAAGTTATTGCAAGAATAAAACTTCCGAGGACATATTCTATTATATTCTGTCCGGCTAAACTTTTATAAGACTCAAAATTGTCCCATTGAAAGTTTAAACTTTCTTTTCCTATCAGATAGTTTCCCGTTACGCATCCTCCATATACAATAAAAGGAATTAAAGGAGGAAGGCTAACATTGGAAAATGCAAAGGAGATCAATTTATTCAGTTTAAAGAACAAAGCGAGGAAAATCACCAATGCCGTCTGAAATCCCCAGAAAGGAGACAACCCGATAAAGACACCCAAAGCCACGGAAAGAGATTTTTTTGAGGGAGGATCTTCGCTATGAAGCAAATCTTCTAAAAAAAAACGTTTAAAGCCTTTTTTTTTATACTTTCTGAAATAATCCCGGGGTTTGATGTATAATAAGGCAATCGTAACCAAAACCGTATTTACTACGGAAATACGGGCAAAATCTTTATAAGGCCGGAAATGGGAAACCCTCTCCGCTTCATCATACAGGACTTTAACCGGAATATTTTTCACCGGGATTCCTTTCCATGCAGCCCGGACAATAATCTCTATTTCAAATTCGTATTTGGTGGTGAAAAATTTCAGATTTTGCAATTTTTTAATGGGATATAAACGAAATCCGGACTGGGTATCGGTCAATTTAACTCCCGTTTCGAACCGGAACCAGAAGTTGGAAAACCTGTTACCGAAACTGCTTCCTTTGGGTATTCCTTCCTGAGTCATATTACGGCTCCCGATTATTAAGGCTTCTCCGTTTTCTTCTATTTCTTTCACAAAACCGGGAATATCATCCGGATAATGCTGCCCATCGGAATCAATGGTAATAGCATAATCAAAGCCTTCTTTCAATGCTTTGGAAAAACCGGTTTGGATGGCTTTACCTTTCCCCTGATTTCTGGAATGACTTTCTATCCATAACTGTGGGTATTGTTGAAGTATGGCTGAGGTTTCATCTGTAGAGCCGTCATTTACTACAATAATACGGGAAGTATAAACCCGGACTCCGTCTATAACCTTCTGGAGGGTTTTCGCATTATTGTAAGTAGGAATAATCACACAGGCGTTTATACTGTGCAAATGATCGTTTTGTTCCAAGGCTCTTAACTAAGTTACTTTTATTTTATCGTTTCCAG
The DNA here is from genome assembly GCA_031548225.1 of Apibacter sp. Taxonomy (GTDB): domain Bacteria; phylum Bacteroidota; class Bacteroidia; order Flavobacteriales; family Weeksellaceae; genus Apibacter. The sequence continues at coordinate 1,181 of JAVBRH010000174.1, read as the reverse complement.
CATCTTTTTTAACTGAGAATCTTTTACTGCCGGTAATTTTTTCTTTATAAATTCTTTATCTTCTTCTATGTTTTGGTTATATCCGGCTATTTTAGGTAAATTCTGCTGAATAGTCAGCCTGATAAATCTTCCCTCCACATCATTCGGATTGCTTTTTATATAAGCTTCTATCCAGGTTTTTCCATTTTTGATCTGAGTTTTTTTCTTTGTCAGAGGCTCATATTTAGCCAGTAACATATAAGCTGCTCCTTTATAGGCTGTCAATACTGTTCCGTCAGATTGTTGTATGGATTTCAAATCATTAAAGAATGCTTCGGATTTTGCTTTTGAATCTACAGCAGTTCTGTAGGATTCCCTTACAGATGAAAGAGATTGAGCCGACAGAAACAAGGAAAATACAGCTAAAAACAGGACTAATCGGATTTTCATGATTTCTTGTTATAAATTCCACTAAATTTTAAGGCAACAGTATCTTCAAACCGTGTAATACTTTTCACAGTCACTTTACCTTCTTCTTCTTTAATCTCAAAATCTATTCCAATCTTGGAATTTTCTTCCGGATTAATGATTGCCATAAATTTAACATTTTCTGCGGTTTGCAGTTGCAAGGAGGTATTCAAATAGTTTTCGGTAATTTCTTTGATAATTTGCATCATGCAAACACCGGGCGTTACCGGATGTCCGGGAAAATGTCCTTCAAATATTTTATGTTCTTTGTTCAGAGTTACCTGAGTGGATATTCTATTTTTTTCCAGTTCTGAAATAGTATCTATTGTATAAAAGTTCTCTAACAAAGAAGGTTGGGTTTCTATCATTTTCTGCGTTAAATTTCAGCAAATGTAGTTATTTTTTTAATTTCTGTTATTTTAAAAAAATACAGATCTTTTCCCTGATTTACGCTGCTTTAATTAAAAAAACAACTGCCTATTTTCTTATATCGTGTATATCACTGATGATAAAATATCCAAAAATGCATCTTGATTATAATATATCGATTTCATCTTATAGTAATTTATATAAATTTACTACATTTGCCGAAACTAACATTTCCTATACTAAAGTATTGGTAACATACAATTTTTATAAAAACTAAACTTCTGCCTTATTACTATGAAAAAAAGCCTTTTAAAATTATTGGTGGTCTTACTTGTGGTCTTACTTGGAACCACTATTGCCTGGTA
>JAVBRH010000086.1:0-3816 GCA_031548225.1 Apibacter sp. | reverse complement strand
TTAAGGAAAATCCAGGCATCTTCTGATGGTAAGTAGAATTTTTTCTCCATCAAATTTATTTCAAAACGTCTTTTCGTTTTGTTATTGGCATGCGAAACATTATTTCCTACCATTGCACGCTTTCCTGTTATTTGACAAATTCGAGCCATTATTAACTATTATAAATTTCTTTATTCTTTGAATTGGGTTGCAAATTAACAAATAATTTTTCACTCATACAACTTTTTTACTTTTTATTTTTTTGTGTTTGAGATTTATCATGGATTTTCCTTTTTCCCATCCCCGATAATATAAGTTTAGAAAGGGAATACGCCAGAATGATTCCTCCCAAAATCAGAGCAACCCTTGCCATAAGATCTCCATATTTCGTATAAAAAGTAAGTTGGGAATTCAGATTGATTTCCCCTTTCAATGCTCCCCTTTTTCCATACCCCAATTCTTTCACTATATCCCCTCTCTGATTAATAAAAGCAGATATTCCGCTGTTTGCCGAACGGGCAATATCTCTTCGGGTTTCTATGGCACGCAGCCGGGCATAAGCCAGTAATTGTTTATGTCCCTGAGAATCACTCCACCAGGAATCATTCGTCATAATAAACAAAACATTGGCTCCCATCTTTGCATATTCGCCCACATATTCGCCAAAAATACTTTCATAACAAATAATCGGAGCAATAATCGCCTTATTTTTAGGATTGGAAAACACCGAAGGATGTTCCTGATATCCCAGGCTTTCCATCGTTCCGCCAAAATCCAGCATATAATCCCCCACTATCGGCTTTAAAACACTGGAATAAGGAAAATGTTCCACACCGACTACCAGCTTTGATTTATGATACTGTTGAACGGATTCCGGTAAATCGATCTGAATGGCAGAATTATACAAATCCACCCACTGACTGGAGCCTTCTATATGGCGTGCTGTGAGAGTTTTTTGATGATCGTAAAGCTGCGCCAAGGAAACTCCTGACACAAAACTCATCTGTGGATTTTTCTCCCGCATCCAGACTTTAATACTATCCAGATACTTATCATTCTGAATGTCATTAACCGTTACAAAACCTCTTCCCGGAAAAGCGGTTTCAGGAGCAACCACAAAACGGGTTTCAGGAGTGATCTCCTTTTCTACCGATGTTAAAATCCCCTTTAAAATAGCAAGTCCGCTCTGTTCATACTTTTCCTTGTAAGGATCCAGTTCCGGCTGGGCCAATACTACTTCCAGTTTTTGTTCCGATTTCTCTTTATAAGACTGATACATTAACAGGGAAATAGCAATAGGAATTCCCGTCACTAAAATCGAATAATATAAAGTCCTCCAGATATAGATCTTTTTACGGCTTACCTGATAGGCTCTGACGTTATAAAATATCACTAAATTAACAGCCAATACCCAAAGTGTTCCGCCAAAAGTTCCGGTTGCTTCATACCATTGAATCACCTGAGGATAATCCGCAAAAGCATTTCCTAAATTGAGCCAGGGCCAGGAAAATTCCCAATCGAGATGAAACTTCTCAAAACAAATCCAAATGGTAGGAAAGAAGAAAATTCCGTACCAGGTTCCAGCCACCCTTTTCACGAAATGAAACAGGGTAAAGACTACAGACATCAGGAAACTATTCGCCAGCAAAGGAAACAAAAATGCCATCCATGAATTGCTTCCATCCGGATTTTGAGCAAAATGCAGCCACTGGGTAGCCCCATAATTCCAGATTAAAAAAGTGACATAGGAGAATCCGAACACTTTCCAGTCGGAATATTTTTCTTTTTTTACCGTAATTTCATGCTCTAAAAGTAATAAAGGGATAAAAGCCAGGAATAATAAAAACGGAAAACCGTAAGTAGGCCAGGATAAAGCTAAAAGCAGCCCGCTGAGTATTGAATAAATAATTCTTTTCATAATCCCTGCAAAAATAGTTATTTTTGAAGTTTAAAAAATTATACTTTTAACCCATGAAGAATTTATTCCTCATATCCGGTATTCTTCTTTGCCTGTTCTCGTGTAAAACCCGGGATACGGAAGGAGTAAATCAATATACCACCCCTCCGGAAGTAGGTATAGTAACTACCGATCTGCCCAGATACAGCAAACCGCCTGTACAACACAATAATACCCCTTCTCCCGAAAAAACATCCACCAAAGTAAACAGCGATAGTCTTTCTTTGGATAAGAGCACTCCCCCGAATGACAACACTTCTCCGGAAAATACATCCGCAATTCAGACTGTTAATACTTCCCGTTTCTCCTGGGAAGTTGGAATTAAAGCTACTCAAATATTAGATGTAAGGACTTTAACAGAATTTAAAAACGGGCACATCTATGATGCGGTGAACATGAATGTAGATGATCCGAGTTTTGCCATTCAAATTCAATCATTGGATAAAAATAGTCCGGTCGCTGTGTATTGCCGTTCCGGGATCAGAAGTTTACATGCTGCTAAAATATTGGAAGAAAACGGATTTCAAATTATTTATAATTTAGAAGGCGGATTAAATCAATGGGTTAAGGACGGAAAAGAAATCGTTAAATAAAAGACTGCTTGTTTCAAATTTAACCTTCCCTCATACAGTTCGAATTTTCTTCATCAAAACAATCCGATTATTTTTAAACACTACTAATATTAGATAAAAAACTTTACTAAAAGTCTTTATATCATTCTGTCTTCATTTTATATACATTATTAAAATCAAATGTTTTTAACGTCATTTTACCAAAATCTTTAGGAGTTAATTCATAATAATCATTTATATCAGGATCTATGTCAGACCAGAAATGTATGTTTGCTTTTTCCAATATCCAGCCCTGTTCTTTTAAGTTATAAATAAAAGTAGGCTGAAATTCTGTTTGTAAATCTTTAAACCGGATATCAAAATACCTGATATTCATAGAAATGCTACCTGTTTTTGTAATTTGTAATTCGAAATTATAGGGTCTAATCTGCCTGTCTCCAACACTAGATAATGGAATTATTTTGGCATTATCAACTTTTAAAATATATTTATTATCCTTTTGCCCCAATAATACTATAATAGGAATAGGAAAAGTTACATTAAACTTATTGAATAGTTTAATGTAATTTTCTTTATTATTTTTTAAAAAGTATTCATTTTTACTGACAGTAGATAAAATAGAATCACGTATAGTACAGTATTTAATATAATCCCTATACTCTTTTTCTTCCATATCAAAACCTGTTGAAAATAGTAAATCTGGTATTCCATCTTTATTTATATCGCCATAATCTTGTTGTGATATGAAATAAGGCATTTCTTTATTGGATTCTAAATGTTGGAACAATTTCATATAGGTCTCCCGCGTTTGAGATATACTTGTATCAAATGGAAATTTCACATTTTCATATTTATTCAATATTGGTTTTATAGGAATCAATTTAGTCTCAGTTTCAATTAATTCCTCTAAAATCCGGAGAGAATCTGTCTTTTTTGAAGTATTTTTTATTTTTTCAGACACATTGCTTTGAGATTCTGTTTTATTACATGAAATTAAAAACAGTATCATTAGTAAACTCAATATTCTTATCTTCATTGATTAAATCTCTGTATCAATATTTTAGTTACCACTCTCACTAAGAATTATTTCATTCTTAAAATTTATTTTAAAATTACTGGTATTTCTTTCCACATTAATTCCATCATCTATTTCATACAATTTGTATTTTGAAAATGAATTTTCATCATCCAGTATTTCTATTTCCTGACTACCTAAAAATGATATATTGGTTTTTGACACCTTAAATGCTAAAAGTCTTAAATTATATTCATATTCAAGCTCAACTAATAGGATTTCAATAGTATCTT
>JAVBRH010000062.1:0-7404 GCA_031548225.1 Apibacter sp. | reverse complement strand
AAGCGTTCCGTTTTCCTTAATGGCTAAAACATGGGTCATGTTTGTCGAAATAGTTTTCCATTTGTCTTTTCCTATCCGGGCAAATTCATATTTTATTGTTCCGTCACTTACCTGATGTGTTTTCTTATCCTCCAGATTTCGTAAAGTTCTGTCTTCCTGAATACCCAGAGTGTACACCCAGCCTGTTAAAGCGGTTTTCCATTTGTCGCTTCCCACCTGTAACGGGGTTTTTATTCCTTTGGTTTCCTCATCTAAAAGATTTCCGGAAAAAAGCCCCCAGTTCCACAAGGTTTGGTCTTCCTTGATTCCTAATGAGCTCCAGGAACCTGCTGAAACCATCAACCATTTATCCTGTCCTACTTGCACAGGAACAAGGCTTTGTTTTAATTCCTGTTCCGATCTTCCGACTCCTAATTGCTCTGATTTATTACTTCCCCATGTCCAGAGTGTTCCATCCTCTTTAATAGCTAAGGAATAGCTTTGACTGGCGAAGCTGGCCGTTGCCATTTTCCATTTATCGTTTCCTATCTGCACAGGACTGATTCTGTTCAGGGTGGTTCCATCTCCCAGTTGTCCGTGATTGTTGTTTCCCCATGCCCAGAGTGTTCCGTCTTCTTTGATAGCTAGGGAATAGTTTTTTCCGGCTGAAATCATTTTCCATTTATTGTTTCCTATTTGTATGGGATAATTTTTATCCAGAGTGGTTCCGTCTCCCAGCCGTCCATCTTCATTATAGCCCCAGGCCCACAGGGTGCTGTCCGCTTTAATTGCCAAGGTGTAAAAATCTCCGGTGGAAACCGATTTCCAATGGGAGACCTCATTGTCTTTATTCTGACTGTTGAGTGTGAGGCAAAGGAATATCAGCAGGAAATAACAGATATATTTTTTCATTTAGAGCCCGGGTTTTTATGAAAACAAATATAATTTCTTTTGGTATACTTGAAGATAATTAATGGAAATAAAATTAAAAATATAATAAAAGAAACCGGAAAAACTAATTTAGTTTTTCCGGTTTTTATAATTTAAAATAGTTGACTATTTATATAAAAATTGTGGTTTAGGATTTAAAAGCTCAATTCTACTTTATACATTTTCGACCAGAGTTTTCCGGTGATAAGAAAAGTGTTTCCTTCTATATGTGCAATTCCGTTTAATACGGCTTCTTCATTGGTCTGATTTTGTTTTACCAGTTCCGAAAGGTCTGCTTTGGCTACTACTCGTCCTGTTTTTGGGTCAATTACCAGAATTTCGGGATCATTGAAAACGTTGGCATAAATGTATCCATTGGCGTATTCCAATTCGTTCACTTCTGAATATACCCGGTCGTATCCTACGACAGAAATGGTTTTTTTGAGATTGAAGCTCTCGTCAAAAAATTTTAAATCTGCGGAACTGTCGGAAATTACCATGTCAGAGCCTATGGTGGTAGCTCCCCAACCTTCTATGATACTTCCGGGATAAGGAAATTCTTTTTCCAGTTTGAAGTCGGATTCGTTAAATATGAATCCTTTTCTTTCTTTCCAGGTAAGCAAGTATAATTTTCCGTTCAGAAGGGCAAAGCCTTCGGCAAATACATTGGGATCGATTTTCACATCTTGTGTATAGGTAACGGAGCCCAGAGGATATCTCACGAGCCGGGATTTTCCGTATTGTCCGGAACTTTCTGTAATTACTCCGTTTTTATAGGTAAAACCCTGGGTAAATAGTTCGGGATTATGCGGATATTCCTGGATGATTTTGCAGTTTAGTGTTTTTTCTTTTTCTTTGAAATACACATTGAAAGTGGCATCAATGGTTTTGGTGTATTTTCCGTTATAATTCAGGGTTAGGACCATATAATTGGATCCTGTCTTTGCATTGACAGAGTCTAATACAATATCTTTCTGATCTTTGTAAACTTTGTCGTTTAGCTTGATTGAATAGGAATCTATGGTAGCATCCCCGGAGTTGAATTCTAAAGGAAGTTTATCTCCGATATGTAATTTCTTATCATCCAGCTGGTCGAAATTGGTGATTACACTGATGTCGGATTTGTCTTTACATCCGGTCAGAGTAAGGAGGGAAATAAGAAATAAGAATAAAAAAGCAGGTATAAATAAGATTTTTTCTGAAGGAGTTTTCATATAAATAAATTCTTTATTTTTTTGGGGTGTAAATTCTGTTTTTAGCTGTTGCCAGTATGTAAATCCCGGCAAGGATGAAAGGGACGCTCAGCCATTGTCCGGTATTCAGTCCAAACCAGTTGATGTATTCTTTTCCCTGAGGCTCTTTAAGAAATTCTACTATAAACCGTATTCCGAAAAGAATAATCAGGAAATACCCGAATATCCAGCCCAGATATTTCTTTTTGTCGGTTTTAAAAAAGATATATATCAGGGAAATAAATAGCAGTAAATATCCGAAGGCCTCATAAAGTTGCGATGGGTGTCTTATGGGAACGGCATTCAGCAGGTCTGAAAACTGAGGATTGGTAGCAATAGCATTGTAGGCCTCTTTAGGGTTGGGCATTTGTGTCAGTTTCATAGCTTCTTCACTGTTAAAAGTGTCTTCTATGAATTTGACTCCAAAATCGGAACCGGTAGGTTTTCCTATAATTTCGGAATTTAAAAAGTTTCCGAGCCGTATAAACACTCCTCCAATCGCCACAGGAACTACAATCCGGTCTAAAATCCACAAGAAGTTTCTCTTTAAGTATTTTTTTGTAAATAAATAGAGAGAAATAAGAATTCCGATGGCCGCCCCGTGGCTTGCCAATCCGGAAAATCCGGTAAATTCAAAGTGAGGTTGGGTGCGTATAGGCAGAAAAACCGCAAGGGGGTCTTCTATAAATAATTCTCTCTGGTAGAAAAGAACATGGCCTAATCTTGCTCCTGCAATGACAGCAACGAACATATAAAGAAACAAGGGATCAAGGAGTTTCCGGTCTTCTCCGTCTTTTTTGAAAATCCGATCCATAATGTAATATCCCAACCCGAAGGCAATTACGTACATTAAGCTGTAATATCGTAAAGTAAAACTTCCTATAGGAATTCCCAGACTTGGATCCCAGATAACATATAGCAACTGATTCATTTAAATAAACTACTCTTTTTTATGCGGAACGGGATCATAGCCTTTTCCTCCCCAGGGATGACAACGCAAAATTCTTTTCACTCCCAGATAGAAACCGTAAAATAATCCGTGGGTTTTCAGGGCTTCCAGCATATAGTTGGAACAGGTAGGAGTATATCTGCAATTATTCCCCATCCAGGGAGAGATGGCCCATTGATAGAATTTTATCAGGGCAATTAATGGAAATATGGCTATTTTCCTTATCATCACAATAATTATTCGCCGCAAAGATACGGTTTTCTATAAGACGAAAAAGATTCTTAATAAATATTTAACAGGTTTATTGTTAGGTTATTAGGCTTGTGTATTTTGGATTATTTTTTGAGTAGGATTATGATATATATCATTTTATATGTATAATAATTCGTATTTTTGCAGGAAATTTAATCGTAAGAATGACAAAAAGTGGTAAGATCGAATTGATGGCCCCTGCGGGAAATTTTGAATCACTTCAGGCTGCTCTGGATAACGGAGCGGATTCTGTTTATTTTGGAGTGGAACAATTGAATATGCGTGCGCGGTCTTCCATTAATTTTACTTTGAATGATCTGGATGAGGTTTCTAAACGATGCTCGGAAAAAGGGGTAAGAACATATCTTACATTAAATACCATTATATACGATCACGATTTATCTATTATAAAAACAGTTCTGGACCGGGCGAAAAAGGCAGGTATTACTGCTGTTATTGCTATGGATCAGGCGGTTATTGCTTACGCGAGGCAAATCGGGATGGAAGTACATATTTCCACTCAAATCAATATTACGAATATTGAAACAGTGAAATTTTATTCATTGTTTGCTGATACTATGGTATTAAGTCGGGAGCTAAGCCTTAGCCAGGTAAAGAAAATCACTTCCCAGATAGAAGAGGAACAGATAAAGGGTCCCGGAGGAAATCCGGTTGAAATAGAGATTTTCGGACATGGAGCTTTATGTATGGCGGTTTCCGGTAAGTGCTACCTGAGCCTGCACTCTCATAATTCTTCCGCCAACCGGGGTGCATGCAAACAAAATTGTCGGAAAAAATATACGGTAATTGATCAGGAATCCGGTTTTGAAATAGAGATAGATCATGAATATATGATGTCCCCCAAAGATTTATGTACGATTGATTTTTTAGATCAGGTAATAGATTCAGGGGTTAAAGTGTTGAAAATTGAGGGTAGGGGACGGGCTCCGGAATACGTAGCTACGGTTACCCGGTGTTATCGAGAGGCGATAGATTCCCTATCGGAAGGTACTTTTTCAAAAGATAAGGTTTCGGAATGGATGAAACGACTTGAAACTGTTTACAACCGAGGTTTCTGGAGCGGGTACTATCTGGGGCGAAAACTGGGAGAATGGTCGGATAATCCGGGATCCAATGCTACTCAAAAGAAAGTATATATAGGAAAAGGCCGGCATTATTATCCGAAAACCCAAATCGGAGAGTTTGAAATTGAGGCGTATACTTTATCGGTCGGAGATAAAATTTTAGTTCAGGGGCCTACTACGGGTTCCCGGGAATCGGAAGTTGCTTCCATGATGGTTGAGGATATTCCGGCACAGGAAGCCAAAAAAGGGGATGTTCTTACTCTTCCTTTGGACTTTAAAGTCCGTCCTTCGGATAAACTCTATAAGATCATTAAAACCGAGTTTGCTGAATGATTATTTATCAGCTTTTAAAGCTTAATAACCGAATTAAAAATCACCGGGTTAAGTTTTTGGGATTATGGTTATTAAATCTTTTGAATAAAAGAACTCTTGCTGTACATATTGATCCGGTATTAGCCTGTAATCTTCGTTGTAAAATGTGTTATTTTACAGATGAGGAACATCTCGATCGATTAAAAGGAATAATACCTGAAGAGAATCTGAAGTTTTACGCTGAAGCATTATTTAAAAATGCTTTGAAATTGCAAATTGGCTGTGGAGCAGAACCTACTTTATACAAAAATCTAAATAAAATAATACAGTTAGGGAAACAATACCAAATCCCTTATATTAGTTTAACTACTAATGGAAATTTGTTAACTAAAGAAAAAATCAGGGAATATTCTGTTTCTGGGTTAAATGAATTTACTCTTTCTTTACATGGCGTAACTAAAAAAAACTATGAATTTTTCATGGAAAAAGGAGATTATGAAAAGTTTCTTTCGAATCTAAAATTAATCTCAGAAGAAAAAAAAAGAAATCCTAATTTGAAGCTCCGGATTAATTATACTTTCAATAGAGATAATTTTGTGGAATTAGAGGATTTTTTTAATACTTTTAAAGATATATCCATAGATGTTTTACAACTGAGACCTATACAAAATATAGGAAATACGGAATATCATGATTTTGATTTGACTTCAATTAATTCCATATATAATGCAACACTGGAAAAAATAAAATTTCAAGCCAAGGAAAAAGGAATTATTTTACTTAGTAATGAGCATTTACATTCAGATTCTTCTACTCTTTCAAATCAAAGTTATTTAACTCCTTATACTTATTGTTATGTTTCTCCCAATTATTGCTGGAGAGATGATTTTAATTTTAAAACGGAAACTTTTAATCAGTGGTCTGAAAGAACTAAATGGAAATCAATGATGTTCAACAGTTTGTTGAAAAGTACATCATCTTTGAAAAGGGATATGGAAAAGGGAAAACTGGATTATTCAGTTAATATTAATTGATTATATGGTTATTATTACATTACAAAGGGATAAATGTATCGGCTGTAATTATTGTGCTGAGTTTGACCCGGAAAATTTCCGTATGTCAAAAAAAGACGGTAAATCGGTTCTTCTCAGATCACAGGATAAGAAAGGGTTTTTTACCATAAAAAACCCGGATGACAGTGTTTTTGATCCTGCAGACCGCGCAGCCAAAGCCTGTCCGGTAAAAATTATTTCCGTGAAGAAAATTTAATGTGAATATCATGACTAAGGAAGAAGCCCGGAATTATTTTTTTAAAAAAAGACTTTCATTGTCTGAGACGGATGTTGAGAATGTTTCTTTTCAAATTTTTACTCAGTGGAAAAATTCCGATTTGATTCACTTTAACAGTTTTCATATTTTTCTTTCTATAAAAGAGAAAAAGGAGGTAAATACTCTTCCTTTTATTGAATTTTTTTGGGAAAGAAAAAAGAAAGTCTATACATCCAAAGTAGAGGGAGATTTTCTTTTACATTATGAATTAACTGCTGAAACTTCTTTAAGGATAAATTCGTGGGGAATTCCGGAACCGGTTGATCAGGAGCCGGTAAGGCTTCAGGAAATAGATTGTGTATTGGTGCCTTTACTGGCCTGTGACTTGCAGGGAAACCGCGTGGGATACGGTAAAGGATATTATGACCGGTTTTTGTATGAATTTCCTCAAGCACAAAAAACAGGGCTTTCCTTTTTTGAGCCGATTGCTGAGATTGAGGATATCGGGGCTTCCGATATTCCGTTAGATTATGTTGTAACCCCGGATTATTTTTTAGGCTTTTCAGTATTTCCAATGGAGGAAAAATAAAACTTAAATTCTTTTTTAAATTTTTCCGGATTTCTTTTTAATATGTAATGTGCCTGTGTTTCTTGTGTGGAGAAATATTTTTTGTTTTTGTCGTAAAAATGTACCCTGAACTGAATATTTCCTATGGAATCTTTTAAAATAATAGAATCTGGGGTATTTTGTTTTTCCAGTTCAATTTTTACGTATTTTGCCTGTAAGGAATCCAGGGTGTTTATTATCTTATACACATAGGTGGTATCTCTTTTGGAAAAATATCCCCGTAACTGAGATATCAGAACGGTGTCTATATCTTTGTTCGATTTGTTTTCTGCTGCCAGAATGGACAGGTCGTAAATTTCCTGTAATTTTTGAGCCGTAATATGGGAAATGGACTCAGTCAGGTTCATTTTTTCCGAAGCAGAGTAATATTCATTATTGTATTCTTTTATTTTGTCAAGATCCCTTTCCGCTCCTTCATAATATTTTCCTTTTTTACATGCCGTGAAGCATATAATAAAGAATAACATGAAAAGTTGAATAATATACTTAGTTTTCATCTTTCTGGATTTTAAATTTAATTAGGTTGATCTTATTGTTTTTGTTTACCTGGCTGGTAATTAACACATAGTTTTTAAGGGAAGTGGTAGGCGTGGTCATAAAGTTAATGTATTTTTTCTTATCAAGCACTTCCACTCCGAACAGTTCACTGTCATAAACCTGATAGATAAGGGCATCATCGTCAATGAGTTTATCCAGTTCCTCTTTTCTTTGCTTGATTAACTGGGCTTTTTGTTTTTCATCGGTACTTCCTGCTCCTGTTGAGTAATA
>JAVBRH010000326.1:0-7075 GCA_031548225.1 Apibacter sp. | reverse complement strand
ATATTTTAAAAGTGGATCCTAAAAAACGCATTTTGTTTGATCCGAAAGAAAGCATTGATTTCAATGGGAATACAGGGCCGTTTGTCCAATACACCTTTGCAAGGATTCAATCCATATTAAGGAAAGCCAACCCTAAGATCATAGAAATACCCGATAAAGAGTTAAATGAAACCGAAAGGAAATTAGTTGTTTTATTGTCCTCTTTCTCCGAAATAATAGAAAAATCGGCTTCAGCCTTAAATCCCGCTTTAGTAGCCAATTATGTATATGAAGTGGTAAAGGAATTTAACTATTTTTATCAGAATTATTCCATTCTGAATACGGAATACGAATCAGAGAAGCACATCCGTTTAGCCTTGGCACAATGGACGAGCCATGTAATTGAAAATGCATTAAAATTGCTGGGAATAGGAGCTCCCGAAAGAATGTGAAATGTCCGGTCAGTTAGAGAAAATATTGAAACAAAAGGAAATTAATCCTACCGCTGTGCGGTTGTTGATTTTAGATTACTTTCTGAATCGGGATTCGGCGGTTTCCCTTTCCGATCTGGAATCCGATTTTGATTATTCGGACAGAACCACTCTTTTCCGGACTTTGAAAACCTTTGAAAAAAAAGGACTGCTTCACAGTATTAATGATGGACACATAACCATGTATGCTTTATGTATGGATGATTGTTCGGAAGAGCACCATGCAGACAATCATATCCATTTTTGCTGTATTTCCTGTAAAAAAGTATTTTGTCTGCCTAAAGTAAAAGCACCGGATATAGAAATCCCTTCCGGTTTTGAGCTGGAAAAACTGGATATTATAGCTCACGGACTTTGCAGCGAGTGCAGCAGGCAGACACGTTAATAACTTTTGAATAGATTAGCCTAAAAAATTAGTACCTTTGTCAAAGTCATGGAAAACTTTGTTGTTTCAGCAAGAAAATACAGGCCGTTAGAATTTGATTCAGTAGTAGGACAGAGCCATATAACGAATACTCTGGAACATGCCATTGCTAATAATCAGCTGGCGCAGGCGCTTCTTTTCTGTGGGCCGAGAGGAGTGGGAAAAACCACTTGTGCACGTATTTTAGCCCGGAAAATCAACGAAAAGCTTGGAGAAACCGATGAAAATGACTTTGCATTTAACATTTTTGAATTAGACGCTGCTTCCAATAATTCGGTGGATGATATCCGGAATTTGATAGATCAGGTACGGTATGCACCCCAGATAGGAAAGTACAAAGTCTATATCATAGACGAGGTTCATATGCTTTCCAATGCGGCCTTTAATGCTTTTTTAAAGACATTGGAAGAACCGCCGGCCCATGCCGTTTTTATCCTGGCGACCACAGAAAAACAAAAAATTATTCCTACCATACTTTCCCGTTGTCAGATTTATGACTTTAAGAGGATAGAAGTAGCGGATATAAAAAATCACCTAAAAAAAATAGCAGATACCGAAGGTGTTCACTATGAAGAAGATGCTTTGCATATTATAGCGCAGAAAGCAGACGGAGGATTGCGTGATGCCCTTTCCTTATTCGATCGGTTGGTTACTTTCACACAGAAAAACCTGACCGTGGCTTCCGTTACGGAAAATTTGAGTATTCTGGATTATGAATATTTTTTCAATATCACAGATCAGGCATTAAAAAATGATATTCCGGCCTTACTTTTGGCTTTTAATGATATTGTAAAAAAAGGATTTGATCCTCAAATCTTTATCGCAGGATTAGGAAGTCATTTCCGGGATTTGATGGTAGCTCAAAACCCTCAGACTCTCAATCTTTTGGAAGTGGGAGAGAATACCAAACAAAAGTATTTACAACAGGCACAGCTCTGCAAGCCCAAATTTCTGATTGATGCTATAGAAATCTGTCATCAGGCGGATATTAACTACCGGAATAGTAAAAATCCAAAGCTTTCTGTAGAAATAGCCCTAATGCAGCTGGCTTCCCTGACTGCCGAAGGAATTTCCGATAAAAAAAAAAGTTTAGAATAATCCTTCCGCCAACCCTTTTATCCCGGGAAACCCCTTCTTCAAATAATATTCAACCGGTTACGGAAGAAAAAAAATCAGAATACAAACCGGAAGAAAAAGAAATAAAAACAGTACAGGAAGCTGTAACAGAGATACCTGCCGTTAAAAAAGCAGTAACACCCTTAGGTTCAGGAATAAAAAATTCTTCCTTTTTATCCATAAAAGACACTTTATATTCGGTTTCAGAGAAAGAGACTCAGGATGTATATAATTCTCAGGAAAGAGCCAAAGATGAATTTAAGGAAGAAGAAGTAAAGGATTTCTGGAATCAGTATTTGGGAAATTTGCGTGAAAAACAGCCGGTTTTGTATAACGTTCTTAATACTACCACCTGTGGAGTCAGAGAAAACCACATTCTCTTTTTTGAATTTCCTTCCAATTCGGCCTATGATGAGTTTGAGCATTTAAGGGAAGATATTTTCCGGAAATTAAAAAAACACCTGAACAATTATTCCATAGGATTTGAATACGAAATAAAAGAAACGGAAAGACCTGTTTTGTTGTCCGACAGAGAAAAATATGAAAGAATGGTTAAAATAAATCCTTTATTGGAAAAATTAAAAAACGATTTCAGACTGGATATATAGTTTTTAAAATCAGTAATTTAACTAAATTCGATATAAAAACAAAAAAGATAAATTTGAAAAAACTATAAACACAATTTCTAATCCGGCCTCTGAGCAAATGCGTCAGAAAAACGATAGAAAAAAGCGTTAAGAAATATTTTTTGTTTGAGCACAAACGAAGTTTGCGAGCGTAGCTCTGAGTTCAAATATTTCAGCTTTTTCATTGAGTTTTTCAAGCTAAATTTGCTCAAAGCCTTGATTTTTTGTCCCTTTTTTATCAAGAAAAAAGGGAATAGATATAAAAATTAAATAATTGCATTTAATAGTTAATGTCGAACTTACGTTAATTTTAAACTCAGAAATGAAAAAAAACCTCATAGTATTACTTACCGTTTTTTGGATATCCATTCCGTTATTCTCTCAGGAAAATAGGGAGTTGGGGACAGACGATGAAAAAGCCTCTTATATTTTTGGAGTTGCTTTTGCAAGAGAATTTCCAGTATTGGACCGGAAAGTAGACATAGATTTGATAATGCAGGGAATGGGAGATAAGTTAGAAGCTAAAGAGTTATTATCTTGGGGAGATACGGAATCAACTAAGGAAAAAGAATCTTACGATATCGGGATTAGTTTGGTAAATGACTTTAAATCCAGTCAATTAGATAGGAATATAAAAGTAGATTGGATGTCCCGTGGAATAAAAGATAAGTTAGAAAATAAAGAATTACTGTTTCCGGAAGATTCCTTTGCTTCTTTTATGAAATCATATAACAAGAAATTGAGCGAAAAAAGAATAGAAGAAAATAAAAAAATTTTCGCAGAGAACAGGAAAAAACCAGGAATAAAAGAAACTGCTTCCGGTCTTCAGTATAAAGTGGAGAAAAAAGGAAGAGGAAAAAAGCCCACGAATAATGATATAGTTTCAATAAACTATGTGATGAAAAATCTAGACGGGAGGATAATAACAGATTCTAAAAAAACATTTAAAAATAAACGGGTAAGTATTCGCCTCACACCATTGGTAACTGATGGATTATATGAAGGATTAAAACTAATGTCCAGAGGAGCGAAATATACTTTCTATATCCCTTCCGATTTGGCTTACGGGGAATATGGACCAACGGGGAGGGATCAGGCACTTATTTTTGATGTGGAACTGGTCGATTTCAAACCTTTTTCACCGGATTATTCAGAATCCGAAGACGAATACTATCTTGATAAAGATATAGATTATGATCAGGTAAATAAAAATTTACCTTCTGTTGGGGAAATTAAATAGCGGTTTCAGACCGAAAATTTTCCTTTCTTACTTTTTTTAATTATAGGTTGGGTATATAGTTCTTAAAATAAGTTATTTGAATTTAAACTTTCAGTTTTTTCTAAACTTTCGAAAACTTCCGAAAGTTTTTATGTGTTTATAATACTCTGGTTGGAAATGGTAAAAACTTCAAATTATAAGAGAATCTGCAAATCCCATATTTGACTTAAATATTAACTAAAATTTATGGTTAAGTTTCAATAATTTATCAGATATTTGCATTGATTTGTGAAAATTAAAATGAAAAAAGACTTCATAGTATTAATCACCGTTTTTTGGATTTCCATTCCATTATTCTCTCAGGAAAGTAGGGAATTGAAAACAGAGGATGAAAAAGCCTCTTATGTTCTGGGGCTTATTCTTGCAAAAAACTTTCAATCTCAGGGATTCGATCAGGATATAGACATGGATTTGGTGGCGCAGGGGATAAAAGATAAGTTACAAAATAAAGAATTACTGTTTCCGGAAGATTCCGTATATTCATTTATGGAAACCTATGTACCTGAACACAGGGAAAAAGTAGGAAAAAGAAATGCAGAAGAAAGTAAAAACTTCCTGAAAGAAAATAAAAAAAGACGTGGAGTAAAAGTAACCGCTTCCGGTCTTCAGTATAAAGTGGAAAAAGAAGGAACAGGGGCAAAGCCAACCGATGAAGATAGGGTTTCTGTGAATTATATGTTGAAAGACATAAAAGGAAATATTATAGAAGACTCCAAAAAGGAATTAAAGAATAAGCCGGCAAACATACCTCTTTCCCAAGTAATTCCAGGATGGAAAGAAGGGCTGAAACTGATGAATAAAGGTTCAAAATATACCTTGTATATCCCTTCCGATCTGGCCTATTGAGAGAACGGGCCGACAGGACCTAATCAGGCATTGGTTTTTGAAGTGGAACTAGTGGATTTTAAACCGGTTACTGAACAAGAGCAAGAGGAAATGCAGTTAACTCCGGAACAGTTGCGGCAATTGCAACAACAGGGTTATTCCGGCTCTGGAGATGAGGAGGATGAAAATTTCTATTTGGATGAGGATGAAACTATAGATTATGACCAATAAAAACAAATAAAATAAGCTGAAATAAAAATAATAATTAAAAAACACTTTTATAAAGAAATGAAAAAAAGTATTGTTGCAATTGCCCTATGTCTGGCTTCTTTGCCCTTATTCTCACAGAGATTAACAGAGCTTAAAACAGATAAAGAAAAATTATCTTATTCTATAGGGGTTAATATAGCCCAAAATTTCAAACAAGAGGATTTAGCTGATGAAATCGACCTGAATGTGTTGAATCAGGCTATGAATGATGAACTGAAAGGAGAAAAATTAGCTTTTTCCCAGGATTCCATACAAGCTTTTATGCAGAGATATGTGGAAAAGAGAAGAGAGGCATTCGAAAAGAAAAAACAGGAAGAAGGAGAGAAAAATAAAGTGGAAGGACAAAAATTTTTAGAAGCAAATAAAAAGAAAAAAGGAGTAATAACTACTGCATCCGGACTTCAGTATGAAATTTTAGCTAAAGGTAAGTCTCAGGAAAAACCGAAACCGGAAGATGTGGTAGTGGTAAAATACGAAGGAAGATTACTGGACGGAACTGTATTTGATTCTACTGAAAAGAACAATAACGGACAACCAATAGAGTTTCAGCTGAACAGAGTAATTAAAGGCTGGACAGAAGGGGTGGGATTAATGACTAAAGGTTCGAAATACCGTTTTTATGTTCCTTCCGAACTGGCTTATGGAGAGAGAGGAGCAGGAACTATCAGCCCTAATGCTACATTGATTTTTGATGTGGAATTGGTAGATATTAAACCCGCAGAAGCTGCTTCTGCAACATCCAAATAAAGGAATTAGTAATTAATTATAATATATAAAATGATAAAAAAAACCATTTTAGGAGTTTTAATAGGGGTGTCGTTGGTTTCTTGTAAAGAAGGAGGTAAAACCGCATCAACATTAAAAACGGACGATGAAAAAGCATCTTATGCCTTAGGAATGATCCTTGCAAAAAACTTTCAATCCCAGGCATTCGACCAGGATATAAACATGGACTTGGTGGCGCAGGGAATAAAAGATAAGTTGGGAGATAAAACTTTATTGTTTCCGGAAGACTCTCTAAGTTCGTTTATGGAAGCCTATGTACCTAAACACAGAGAAAAAGTAGGAAAGAGAAATGCAGAAGAAAGCAAGAAATTCCTGGAGGAAAACAAGAAAAAATCCGGAGTACAGGTAACTGCTTCCGGTCTTCAGTATAAAGTGGAGAAAGAAGGAACAGGAGCCAAACCGACCGATGAAGATATCGTTTCCGTGAATTATGTGCTGAAAACTGTAAAAGGAAGTGTCATAGAAGATTCTAAAAAAGAATTAAAAAATAAGCAGGCAGACATACCTCTTGCTCAGGTAGTTCCGGGATGGAAGGAAGGATTGAAACTGATGAGCAAAGGTTCAAAATATACTTTATATATTCCTTCCGATTTGGCTTATGGAGAGAATGGGCCGGCAGGACCTAATCAGGCATTGGTTTTTGAAGTGGAATTAGTGGACTTTAAACCGGTTCCTAAACAACAGCCAGGTCTTCCAGGTCAGGGAATGCAGATAACTCCGGAACAGTTGCAGCAAATGCAGCAGCAAGCTCAGCAGCAACAGCAAGCTCAGCAACAAGGAGCAAAGAAATAATAAAAGAAATACATAAATCTGAAAAAACTCTTATTAAAAAATAAGAGTTTTTTCTTTCAATTGATTTAAACTTTTATTCTTACAACTTAAAGAATTATCGGATAGTAAGAGGATTCTTTTTTGTATGGATAGGTTAAAAATAAAAGAAGCAGATTAATAGATCTGTTTTTTAGTTTAATTGGAAATAAAATCGAAAAAGCAGGAATTGTAAAGCCTTCTTACTTTAAATTTAAGAAATGGCCAAAGTAGTCTTTTTTAGTTTTTAAGTATTCTCTGTTTTCCTTTTCAGGATTTATTTCCAGAGGAATTCTCTTTTTTAGTTTAATAGTGCTTTCTTTTATAAAGTTTACTTTTTCCGGATTGTTGGTCATCAGGTTAATGGATTTTACTCCCAGGTCGTTCAGAATTTCAATGGCAATTTTAAAATCCCGGGCATCTGCGGGAAATCCCAGTTCTATATTTGCCTCTGCCGTATTTAACCCCTTAT
>JAVBRH010000323.1:0-11158 GCA_031548225.1 Apibacter sp. | reverse complement strand
AGATCTATCAGGAACTTTCCCAACAGTTAATAAACTTATCCTATAAAGAAGAAGATTTCTTCAAAAGGCTGAGGAAGGTGATTGGCTGATATGCCAATGAGACAATGTGCCAATTAGCAAATTAAGTGCAAACTTGTCTTTCCGATGATAGGAGGAATCTCAAAAGTCCAATGAGACAATGTGCCGATGAGGTAATAACCGAGTGATAGAAGTAACAAACGTATCAAAAACAGAGAATTATGTTTGGAGGTATAGGAGATTGGGGAGACTGGATTATAATGTCTTCCAAAGATAAAAAGATATTTTTTTCAGTACTCGGATTTCCTTTAGTACTATTATTTGTTTTTGTAACTTATAATATATTCTTTGGAAAAAGCGGAAAAGAATGGTTTTTGAAAGAGGAGGCGAAGTTTTTCTTTAAAGGTAAAATAGTTTCGGAATACAGGGAAGAGGATAACCATAATATTAAAGTGGTTGTTTTAAATGATGGATACAAATATCAAATGATGGGAGAATGGGAAGACTTAATCAATGTAGGAGATTCGATAAGCAAGAAAAAAGACAGCTTGTATATTATAGTTGTAAAACCTGATGGAGAAAAGCTCAAATTAGATTATGCAGAAGCTGTAAAGAAATGGAGAAATTAATGGTTTAGATGCTGTTGGGAAGTGGAAATGTAATTAATACGATATGAATAATATTTTTAATCAATCAATTAATGAAAACTATATAGGGGAAGTTAAACTAGGAAATAATATTTTATCTCTTAAAAAATTATGGGTTTATGGGCATAAAAATAATTTTGTAAGTTGTGAATTTATAAATCCTAATTTTTTTAAGCTTACCTTCAAAAATAGTTTGTTGGTAAAGGTTAACTTATTAGAAGATAAAATATGTCAAATATCAGTATTTCATAACTATACAGGTAGGTTTAACAATATTGGAATTGGGAGTTCTTTACAAGAATTAACATTTAGCTATCCTAATATTGAATATGATGATGATGAAAAATTTTTTTACATACCAGAATATAAAAATTTAGCATTTTTCTTTAAAGAGCCCTACTCTATGGGTTTAGATAATAAAATTGAAGAAATAACATTAAATGATTCTGAATTATTATTGTATCCTTAAGTGGGGTTGCTATCTTTATTGGACAAATTAAAACATCAACAAATAATTACTTTAATTAGTGATAAGCAAAATTAAAGTAGGTAAAAAACACAATCCCCAGCCGAAGGCTGGGGAGATCTTTAAGAATGGGAAAGTTTACAAATAATAGGAAAAAATTTATAAAGATATTAGGAATAGTATTTTTCATTGTTATATTATTTTTTACTGCGGATTTTATGTATCAATTATCTATGGTAGGAAGTTATCCCTATGCAGAAAAATATATTGTTAATCTTCCAGAAGATGAAGTGATACAAAAAATAGTTGATTTAAAGGAAAAAGAGCCGTCTTTACAGGTGCCTTCTGCAAAACCTCCTTTTTTTTCTCTCACAGATAGTAAAAGCGAATATGAATACCATGTTTTCTTTTTATTAAAGGATGGAAAAACAGTACTTTCCTGTTTTGTTCGAAATATAGATAGATATACTACAGCTATAAAGTTAGTTTCCACAGGTACCGGTCCTGAATTTTTAAACACTAAAGAAATAAATGCAAGAAGCTATTTTGTATTAAGAGATTTAAACTCTAAAGAGAATCGTCAGTACAAAAGAGATTTTGAGAAACAGATATTAAATAAATTAGGGGTAGAGTGGAAGAAGGATAAATGGTGATATAATATTTTCCCTGAATCACGTACAAAGTGGTAATATGATATTGGACTTGCAACAAAAAAGTAGACAAAAAGAATAACCTTATGCAATATTTTTATAATCATTCCTATTGAGCTGTTCAAATTCGCAGATGGAGTTGTTACCTTTGGATGGACAAATTAAAACATCAACAAAGCTACTTTAATTAGTGATAAGCTAAATCCCCCGGCTTTTGGCCGGGGATTGTCATTCCAAACAAAGTGTCAGCGGGGTGAGGAATCTTTTTAAAGTTAGAAGTTAGAAAAAGTCTTATGCCTAAAATCTCATATCTGAAATCTAAAATTCTTTAAAACAATTTCCCTAATTTAGCCCTGCTAATTCTTTCAATGATGGAAAGAATAATTTAAAAGACCTTAGGTTATGGACATAAAACCGTTTTTAGACTCTACCTACTTAAAACTCCCTTCACAAAGCGGACTAATCGAAGAACAAACCTGGGAAAAGGTTAAGGAAGTTACCGGAGAAGCCCTAAAAGAGCACTTCTGCCTGGTCATGATCCGCCCCGAATATGTAAAAAGAGTAAAAGAAATAATCACACAAGCAGGCTCGGATGTGAAGGTCGGAACCGTAATCGGGTTTCATGAAGGCACATACCCGACAGCCGAAAAACTGAGGGAAGCCGAAAAGGCAATACAAGACGGAGTGGACGATCTGGATTATGTAATCAATTATGAAGCCTTTAAAAAAGGAGAAATCGAATTAATCAAAAACGAATTTATATCGGGAACCTCATTAGGACTGAATGCCGGAAAAACCGTTAAGTGGATTATTGAGACGGCCGCACTTACCGATGAGCAGATACAATCTCTCTGTTCTCATTTATCCGCCTGGGCACAGGAAAATTTTAAAAAAGACCAATGGGAGAAGATCTTTGTAAAATCATCCACCGGTTTTTATCAAACAGAAGAAGGCAAACCCAATGGCGCCACCTTTCCGGATATTGAGTTGATGCTCAACTATTCCCATCCGCTTCCGGTAAAGGCAGCAGGAGGACTCCGCACCTATGAAGAAGCTGTGAAAATGATAGAAATGGGAGTGAAAAGAATCGGCACTTCCTCAGCAAAAGCCCTTTCCGAAAAAAGTCAAACCTCAGACCATTACTAAATGAAACAACTCTTAAACGTCGCTGTTCAGGCAGCCATCGAAGCCTCAAAAGAAATTCTGGACTTATACAATCAGGGATTTTCTGTTTCCATTAAAGAGGATATGTCCCCAGTAACTACCGGAGATTTAAGAGCCAATGAAATCATTACCCGGCATCTTTCACCAACCCAAATTCCCATACTGAGCGAGGAAAGTGAGCAAGAAACGGAAGCAGTGCGTTCTTCCTGGCAGAAATACTGGTGCATAGACCCCATTGACGGAACCAAAGAATATGTAAACAAAACCGATGAGTATTGCGTATCCATAGGATTGCTCACTCCGGAAACCTCTATACTCGGCATTCTGGCTGCCCCCTCTTTGGGACTGTTCTATTTTGCCGCAGAAGGAATAGGGAGTTTCAAATGGAACAAAAGTTATGAAGACTTACATAGTTTGCTGAATAAGGAAAACCCTACAGAAGAACTGATAAAAAACTCCGTTTGTTTATCCATAAAACCCCAATTGGAAAATTATACCTTCCTGACCAGTCGTTCGCATTTCAGTCCCGTTGACGCAAAATACTTTGAAAAACTAAAGGAAAAGCATCCGGGAGTTTCCATGATCCGGATGGGACGCGCCATCAAAATAGGACTGGTTGCCGAAGGCAAAGCTCATGAATATGCCCGGCTGAGTCCCGTGAACTTCTGGGACTTTGCAGGTGGACATGCCATTGCTAAATATGCCGGACTGGAAATCATAGGATATCCGGATGAAAAGGAAATCACTTATCACGACACCTCCGATCTGAAAGTGAAAGGGTATATTATAAAAAATAGTCATTAGCTTTTAGCCAATAGCTGATAGCTTCTAGAGATTACTCCTTCAAAAGTACGAAATCAGAAGTTAGAAAATCATAAATCAACAATCGTAATTCGTAAATCCTATTTCTATCTTCAGTTTTTCGGTTATTCAATCATTCAATTATTGGCACATGGGCAAATTAGCTCATTGACACATTCAATCATTCAGTTAATCTGTTATTCAGCTATTCTGTTATTCAGCCATTCAATCAAAAACATTCCTGAATGTTGCTCCAAACTGAAGCCATCTTCCCGGCATGGGAACTAAATTAGTTTCTGTATAGCGGGTATTAAAAATATTAGTTACCTGCATAAAAATACTGAAGTCCTTAAGTTCATATGTCAACCGGTCATCCACCAGTTGATAATCCTCCAGGGAAACCCGGTCATTGTAACGGTAAATGATCTGGTTGGTGAAATTTTTAAACAGTTTGTGTTCCAGTTTCACCACTAATTGATGCTTCAGGTTATCCAAAGAAAACCGGGAATAATTAACATGAGAGTTTTTTAAATCATTATCCAGATAGGTATATCCTATATTATACGACTTAATAAAAGAAGAAAAAAACCGCTGTTGAAAACCCACCTCTATTCCATTCGTATTTACCCGGGCAATGTTTTCCGGTTTCCACTTATCCACTACCCTCTCCTTCGTCCAGTCTATCAAATCTTTGGACTCCCTCCGGAATAAACTCAAAGTCGCCCGGATATTCCGATGGGTAAAACGATACCCTATCTCATAAGACAATGCATTTTCCGGTTTCAAATCCGGATTACCCTCATTCAGCGGATCCGAATAATACAAATCCGTATAAGAAGGAATACGATACGTCTTGCCCACATTGGCAAGCAGCCTGCTTTTCGAATCAATCCGGTAACTTACATCCACTCCCGGATACCAGAAACCTCCAAAATCGGAATAATCTGCAAAACTGATCCCCGGAACCACCTCCAATGACTTCTCAAAAAAAGAAAAATGATGTTCCAGAAAAACAAAACTCACAAACCGGTCGTGATTCCCCAGATTATTCGAACTCAGGTATTCCTCCCGGAAATCTACCCCCAACCCTGTCACTCCCAACCGGGAAGTATAACTGGAATTTACCTCCAGTCCTGCATTATTCCCTATATGTAAATTCCGGTAGATCGAAGGATTGGAGCGCACAAAAATATATTCATCCTGAGCCCTTCTCCAATAGGCATTGGCATTGACCTTTAACCTCCCGAACGACTGATCCCACCCTAAACTTACCAGAGAAGTCTGAATCTGTTCATACTGATCCCTTGCCAGCGGAGAAGAATAAAAACCGTTCGCACCGAATTTCTTATCTATAATTCCTGCCTGAAACTGAATTTTACCCCCATTCAACTCATACCGGTTCTGATACCAGGCATTCTTAATCTGATAATCCGTATTGTACCGGTACCCGTCAGATTGGGAAGTTTCCGCCTGAAAAAACTGGGAAAATCTCTCTCCCGCCACAGTAACCCCGGCACCTAAAGAATAAGTGCTATAATCTCCACCCAGGGCAGAAACAGCAACACTGGTATCTTTTGAAGGCCGGGTAATAATATTGACCGCTCCTGCATACGCATTCTGTCCGAAACGACGGGCAGACGGCCCCTTAATGATTTCAATCCTTTCCACCGATGCCAGATCAAAAAGAATATTCATCGTGTGATGTCCCGTCTGACTGTCGTTCATCCGTACCCCATTTACCAGAACCAACACCTGTTCAAAAGAACTCCCTCTGATACTTATATCCGCCTGCACCCCATGCACTCCCAGCTGACGGATATCCACTCCGGTATAATAAGTCAGCAATTCCTCTATACTGGTAGCCGGGGAACGGGATATTTCATCCTTTGTAATAATCTGTACATTCTGGGTAGTACGGGAAAACGGCCGGGACACGGTCTTACCTTCGACCACCACACTATCGAGTACCTGTTCCTTTTGTGCAGAAAGAATTAGCACGGAAAATAAACAGAACAGAGTTATTATCGGCTTAAAAACAAATCCTGCGGAATTAAGAATCTTTTCCGGATTTTCATTATCGTTTTTATTTCCTGTCTTACTTATGGATAAAACATTCCTTAAACTTTCTTTTTTAAACATGAGCTTAATTTTCGACAAATTTATTACCTTGCCGGATGAACAAAGTGTACCAGTTTTTATATTATGACTAGTCCGGTTACTATTCCTTTCAACAGTTTCATCCAAATCGACCGGATATCCGGCACTCCCGTTTACCTGCAAATAGCTGAACAGATAATTAATGCCATACAACGAGGGTTTTTAATCCGGGGAATGAAACTGCCGGGAACCCGAATATTGGGAAAATTGCTCCAGGTACACAGAAATACGATTACCGCTACCTACGATGAACTGGAAGCCCAGGGATGGATAGAAGTGCAACCGAACAAGGGATGCTTTATTCTGAACAGACAGGAAGAAAAACCCGAAAAAATCAGGCACTACAATCAGAAATATCTGGCGCACTACCCTGCCCACACCCGTTTTAACTTTAAAAAATCCAGTATTCTGGATGATCCTTTTGAAAACTCAACCTGTAAATTCCTGTTTAATGACGGATCACCGGATGTACGCCTTTCACAAATAGACCAATTGTCAAAACTATACTCTTCCGGCTTAAAAAGAAAAAGAAACCGGAAAAATATAGAAAACCCCACTTCGGAAGGAAAAGAGTTTTTCCGGGAAAACCTTTCCAATTTCCTGAATCTGACCCGGGGATTACATATCTCAAAAAACAATATTATGGTTACCCGCAGTATGGAAACAAGTATTTACATCGCTGCGGAAATACTTATCTCTCCTAAAGATATTGTGGTTGTCGGAGAACTGAGTTACTTTGTTACCAATATGATATTTCAAAAAGCGGGGGCGGAAATACTTACCGTACCCATAGACGACGAAGGAATTGATGTGGATGCCGTAAAGAAACTATGTGAAAAGAAACCGATCCGGATGCTCTATCTTACCCCGCATCATCATTATCCTACAACGGTTACTTTAAGCGCCCGGAGGCGAATTGAACTGCTCCGGCTGTCTGACCAATACGGATTCATTATTCTGGAAGATGATTACGATTACGATTTCCATTACAACAACAGCCGGGTTTTGCCTTTAGCCAGCGCCGACGGCCACGGTTCCGTTGTCTATATCGGCTCGTTCGGAAGATCCCTGGCTCCCGGATTTCGAACAGGATTCATCGTGGCTCCTCAAAACCTTATAACGGAAATGTATAAATTCTTAGGAATTATTGATAGGCAGGGAGATATTCTGATGGAACATGTATTGGGAGAAATGATCCATGAAGGAGAAATTCACCGGCATCTTAAAAAAACTGTAAAAATATATCAGGAACGAAGAGACCATTTTACCAGCTTATTACAAAATAAACTGAACGGTTACCTGGATTTTAAAATCCCTTCCGGCGGACTTGCTGTCTGGACAGAATGGAATCCTTCCATAAATCTTATGAAGCTCAGCAGGATAAGTCCGGAGTACAATATTTCAATTCCTAAATCTTTACTCTACCAAACTAAAAATATTTCAGCCATGCGGCTGGGGTTTGGAAATTTTAACCTTCAGGAACAGGAAACGGTTATTGAAATCTTGGCTTCCTTACTGCACGAACATAATCCTCCTAACCCTCCAAAGGAGGGCTTTATAAAGGCTATTGGCTATTAGCTATTGGCTGATAGCAGAGATTCTTCACTTCGCTTTGCTCTGTTCAGAAGGACAATCCCCCAGCCCCAAAGGGGAGAGGGGTTGAGGAGGACTTGTCCTTCCGACGATAGGAGGAATCTCTCTAAAAGCTATTGGCTTTTTAATATATCAAACTCACACTATTTTATTGTAAATTTGATTTTCAGAAATCCAATAGAACTTAAGTGATGAATATAACAGACAGTAAAGGAACTGTTTCCTTATCCAATGGAGTAAAAATGCCCTATCTGGGATTAGGAGTTTATAAAACAGAAGACGGACAGGAAGTGATTAATGCCATTCATTATGCCTTAGATGCAGGATACCGGCATATTGACACTGCTACGTTTTACTACAATGAAGAGGGAATAGGCAAAGCTTTACAAACTTCTTCCGTTCCTCGTGAGGAAGTTTTTATTACCACTAAAGTATGGTTTTCACAGCAAAAATATGAAGACACCCTGAAATCTTTCGAGACCTCCAGGAAAAAACTCGGACTGGAATATCTGGATTTATATTTGATTCACTGGCCTCATCCGGATTATTATCTGGAAGCATGGAAAGCAATGGAAGAATTATACCAGACCGGACGAATCCGGGCGATTGGAGTGTGTAACTGTATGCAACATCAGATTCAGAGCATTATGGATTTAAATGGAATCCACCCTATGGTTAATCAGGTAGAATTTCATCCTCATTTAATACAACCCGATTTACTGGATTTTTGTAAACAAAATCATATTCAATACGAAGCCTGGTCTCCTTTAAAAAGAGGAGGATTATTCGATGATCCGATACTGATGGAATTGGCAGAAAAATATTCCAAAACTATTGCTCAGATTGTAATTCGGTGGGATTTGCAGAAAGGAGTCGTAACCATTCCAAAGAGTGCTAACAAAGAACGTATTATTTCCAATGCTGATGTTTTTGACTTCGAACTTTCAGAAGAAGATGTAAAAAGAATTGATGCTCTGGACAAAAATGATCGTACGGGTGCCCATCCGGATCATTTTATGGACTATTTTGCCAAGAAAGGAATTAAATAATGTGAAAATGTGCCAATGAGATAATTTGAAAATGTGCCGATTAGCAAATTACCTTTTTGCTTTTTACAGAAAAGAAAAAATCGTAAATCATAAATCTATATTCTCTACTTTATTTTTAGTATCTTTGATAAAAATTTACATATAAATAGCCAAACGACTATGAGTGAGTTCTTTGCAAACATGGATAATACTTTGAAGATTTATTGGTATATAGCTATTGCATCAAGCCTTATCTTCATTTTTCAGACCATACTCTCATTTTTTGGTTCCGACTCTTCTGTAGATGGTGATTTTGATATTGACGCAGGTACAGGAGACGCTTCACATTCGTTTCATATCTTTTCTTTTAGAAACCTGATTAATTTTCTGTTAGGATTCAGTTGGAGTGGGATTGCTTTTTTCAGCCTGATTGAAAATAAAGTTATACTGATGGCTGCATCAGTTGCAGTAGGATTGGCTTTCATTTTTATTTTCTTTCTGGTAATGAAAACAATGATGAAGTTGGCTGAAGACAACTCATTCAATGTCAACAATACTATTAATAAAACAGCCGATGTCTATCTGACTATTCCAGCCAATAAATCTGGCAAAGGCAAAATATTAATTAGTGTGAAAGGTTCTGTTCGTGAATTGAACGCCATTACAACTCATCAGGAAGCGATAAAATCAGGACAGCTAGTGAAAGTAGTGTCTGTCACTGAAAATCAAGTATTGATAGTAGAGCCTGCCTGAATAAAATTAGTTTTTTATTAATAAAATATAGTAACTTTTTAAATAGTAATTTATAAGATATGCCAATAGTAATTATTCTTTTTGTAGTATTAGCAATAGTAATATTCACACTTTTTATTACACTTATATCTCGATATAAGCGTTGTCCATCGGATAAAATCTTAGTTGTATACGGTAAAACAGGAGGAGCTTCGGCTAAATGTGTACATGGAGGAGGAGCTTTTATCATGCCTGTTATACAGGATTATGCATTTCTTGATTTAAAACCCATCTCTATCGAAGCAAACCTGAAAAGTGCTTTAAGCAGACAAAATATCCGTGTGGATGTACCTTGTCGTTTTACGATAGCCATTTCAACAGAAAGCGAAACTATGAACGCTGCGGCCGAAAGATTGTTAGGATTACGCCCTGCTCAAATACAAGAATTGGCTCAGGATATGTTGTTCGGTCAATTACGTTTAGTTATCGCCACAATGACTATTGAAGAAATCAACTCGGATAGGGATAAATTTTTAGACAATATCTCTCAGAATGTTGATACCGAATTAAGAAAAATTGGTTTAAAACTGATAAACGTTAACGTAACTGATATTAACGATGAATCAGGTTATATTGAAGCACTAGGTAAAGAAGCTGCTGCTAAGGCAATCAACGAAGCCAAAATCAGTGTTGCCGAACAGGAAAAAATCGGAGAAACAGGTAAAGCTGTTGCTGACAGAGAGCGTGACATACAAATAGCTGAGACACACCGGGATCGTGATGTAAATATAGCTATTACACAAAAAGACAGAGAAGTTAGTATTGCCCTTGCCACCAAAGATGAAGCCATCGGTAGAGCGGAAGCTACCAGAGATACCCGTGTAAAAACGGCAGAAGCAGATGCAGTAGCCATAACGGGAGAAAATGAAGCTAAAATTGCGATTGCCAATTCTGATGCTATCAGACGGGAAAAAGAAGCCGAATCAATGCGTATTGCTATTTCCGCTGAAAAGGTACAACAGGCAAAAGCATTGGAGGAAGCTTACATAGCAGAGCAAAAGGCAGAACTTGCCCGTTCGGAAAGAGAACGTTCCACCCAGATTGCTAACGTGGTAGTACCGGCCGAGATAGCTAAACAAACAGCAATTATCGAAGCGCAAGCCGAAGCAGAGCAAATTAGGGAGAAGGCAAGAGGAGAGGCAGACGCCATCTATGCGAAAATGGATGCCGAAGCAAAAGGTTTGTTTGAGATACTGACTAAGCAAGCGGAAGGATATAAAGAGGTTGTAAATGCTGCAGGAGGCGATCCGAGTAAGGCATTCCAATTATTATTGATCGAAAAACTACCCGAATTGGTTAAAACTCAAGTGGAAGCTGTTAAGAACATCAAAATTGACAAAATTACGGTATGGGATTCTGCTAACGGAAACTCCGAAAACGGAAATACGACAACCGCTAATTTTGTTTCAGGCCTGATGAAGACAGTTCCTCCATTGAATGATCTGTTCAATATGGCGGGATTGAGCCTGCCTTCTTATTTGAAAGGTGATGGAACTGATGAAAACAAAGGCGATAATAAAAGCAAGCAGGTAACCAACGATACTATAGACGATACTACTGATATATAAAAAGAAGGTATTAAATTGAAAACTCTAATCCGTTTAATGACCAAGCCATTAAACGGATTGTTGTTTTTTGAATTTTATCTTTTATGTTGAACTCCGGTTAAATGTAGGAGTTAGAATTTAGAAGTAAAAAAAAGTCTTTTATCTTTTATCTAACATCTTCTTACTGTATCATTGACCTATACACATCTAAATAAGCAGAAGCAGCCTTATCCCAACTGAAAAAATCAGCAAGTTCTATCATTTTTTTACTGTATGTTTCATCAACCGAATAAAA
>JAVBRH010000026.1:0-8901 GCA_031548225.1 Apibacter sp. | reverse complement strand
AAAAATAGCAAAGTTTTAAATAATAGAAATTACTTGTAATTTCATAAAAAGCCTGATTTTAACAGGCTTTTTATTTTTCCGGATTTTCTTAATGAATTAATATTATTTATAAACAGCTAAAATTTGGCATATAACTTGATTGTATGTTTTGAAGATTATGTAATTATTTTCAATAAAATAGTATTAAAAACTGAAATATGATTACAAAGAATTTATTTCTATGGGCTTCAATCTGAAATTATGAGTAAAACATGGAAATTGCCGGATATTGAAGAAGTAAAGTAAAATTTATTATAGAGAATAAACTAATGAAAAGAGGTCGGTTAGAAGCTTTTAGTGATGGAGTTATTGCGATTATCATCACGATTATGGTGTTAGACTTAAAAAAGCCAACAGGAAATAATTTGTCGGACTTGATACCGATTCTTCCTCATTTCGTCAGTTATATTCTAAGTTTTATATATGTAGGGATCTACTGGAATAATCATCATCACATGCTGCAAACTGTCGAAAAAATTGATGGATCAATCTTGTGGGCAAATATGTATCTGTTGTTTTGGTTGTCATTAATTCCGTTTTCAACAGCATGGATGGGTGAAAATCAATTTTCAAGTGCACCGGCAACTATATACGGAATTGTATTGTTTATGGCAGCTATAGCCTACAATATTTTGCAAAGGCGGATTATTGCCAAAAATGGTAAAGATTCTGTTTTATCAAAAGGAGTAGGAAAGGATCTGAAAGGTAAGGTATCCATTATTTTATATGCTATAGCGATACCTCTTGCTTTCATTTCTAAATGGACTTCTATGGCAATTTACATTCTGGTAGCTATTTGGTGGTTGATTCCTGATAAACGTATTGAAAAACTATTGGAAGAATAAGGAGGGTTCTCTTTTTTTAGGAACCCGTTATTTTTGTATCCTTTTTAGGTAAAGAGTATCAAATCTGCATAAAAAGAAAAACCGGAGGAGAAAAAATTGACAAGATTCGAATTAAAAACTATTGACATTTACCTTTTTCATATATTTACTTTTTAATAATTAAATTTTGTATTATGAGGAAGATATTTATACTTTTCACTTTATTTTGTTTTTATTCATTATTTTCACAGGAAACGTCAGATACTATTGAGGTTAATTCCGTAGTTCCTGTTGTGGAGAATCAAGGTTATCATGAATATAGAATGATGAATTCTGTTCCCGGTTATAATTTGCCGAAAATAAAAAAAATGATTTCCAAATTGTCCCGGACTCCTGTAAATGAAAAATCCGGAAATACAATGGAATATTATGAAGCTTTACCGGATAAAGATTTTGATAAACTTACAGAGAAAGAAAAATTTACTTATATCATGATTCATCCGGAACGCATATCACAATCCCAGACAGGCATTCAGGAAACGGTTATCGTCTCAGATGAAGATAAAAAGATTTTCGGTTATTTGCCCGCTGTTACGGATGGAACAAGCTGGAGCGACAGACAAAAGGATTTTTTGAAAAAAAATAGTAAAACCGTTTTGGCTTCGATCAAAGAATCGGCTTTAAAAGATTCCCATATCGGGTTAAACTATAAAAGAACTTTACTTGAAATTAATTCGATAGAGGCTATTCCTTTTCTAATCGATTTTTATACCAATAAGGATAAAAAAGACAAGGATATTCTGACTTTATTATTGAATCTCGTGAAAAATACCAGATATCATCCTTTTGTCCGGTCTAACATATACAGGGATCTGTATGCCGGTAAATCAGAGGATGAAACTTCTTATATAGAGTATTCTCCTATAAACGAAGAATATATTATTAAAACCGCTTCTAATCTTTATGCCCAGTCTTTTAAGAAAAGATAAAATTATGTAAAATGAAAAAGTTTTTATTACTTCCGGTATTCTTCTTATTGGTCTTTGGTAAGTTATTGGGACAGGAGCAGGAAGAAGAAGAATATACCTGGCCGCAACCCGGAAAAGAAAGTCTGGAATATCATGAATACCGTTTAAAGCAGACCATTCCTCCTTATGGATTGAACAAGGTAAAAACTATGATTTCAAAAATCAGTCGAAGAGCAGATTTTGAAGATGAGGGGGAGACAGAGT
This sequence comes from Apibacter sp., assembly GCA_031548225.1. Lineage (GTDB taxonomy): Bacteria > Bacteroidota > Bacteroidia > Flavobacteriales > Weeksellaceae > Apibacter. The sequence goes on along the minus strand of JAVBRH010000026.1, from coordinate 6,806 downwards.
ATGATTCAAGTAGTTATGTGGCTTTATCTAAAAAAGACTTTAATAGCCTGACATTAAGAGAAAAGTTTACTTATACTATGATTCACCCGGAAGTGTCCACTCAGAATTGCGATGTTCAAATTCCTATTCTGGAAGAAAATAAGAAGATTTTTGGACATGTAGCCAATGGGTATGATGAAGTATTTTGGAGTAATCGTCAGATTAATTTTTTAAAGAATAACCGGGATTCGGTTATGGTAATTATTAAAGAATCCGCTTTACGGAGTAAACGAATGGGTTTTAACTATAAACTGGTATTGGAGGAGATTAATGCAGTGGAAATGATACCGTTCCTGATTGATTTTTATTCTGTAGATAAAAAAGACGGAGATATTCTGACACTCCTAATGCTTTTAATGGAAAAAAATAATTATGAGCCGTTTATGAAGTCCCAGAGTTGTAGGAAATTATACTCATATGGAGATAATAGTTATTATGAAGGATCTTATATAGATTATAATAAAGCAAATGAAGAACTGATTATTACAAGGGCTCAGGATTTTTATAAACAAAATGTGAATAAATGAAAATCTTTTTGATACTATTGTTCCCTATTTTTCTGTTTTCTCAGGAAAAAGTATTGAATGACAGTTTATTCGTCAAAATACCCGCAGGGGAATACCAGTTAGGAAGAAAAGATTATATAAATAATCCATTAAGAAAGGTAAAAGCCGAAAGTTATTATATTTCAAAATACGAAATCACTAATACACAATTCGAGCAGTTTGTAGAAGCCACAGGATATAAAACCGATGCGGAAAAATTGAAAAACGGTATGGTTTTCGAGCCCGGATTGGAAGAATTCCGGTGGATTCAGGATTCTACCGCCTATTGGCGTTTTCCGAATGGAATATCAAGGGGAGGAATTGAAAATAAGATGAATCACCCGGTTACGTCCATTAGCCATTCCGATGCATTGGCTTATTGTAAATGGGCTGATGTACGTCTGCCTTCTTTTAATGAATGGGAAATTGCTTCACGTGCCAATGCCACTACCGATTATTTTTGGGGTGAAGATTCGAAAGAGTTGATTCATTATGCCAATATCTGGTATGGAAAAGACCACCTGACAGCAGATTTCACTGACGGATATATGACTACTTCACCGGTGGGAAGTTTTCAGCCTAATCCTTGGGGATTGTATGATATTTACGGGAATGTTTTTGAGCTTACTGAGGGAAAATTACCCGGAGAAAAAAGAAAATACGGTCATGCGCGGGGAGGTTCGTGGTGGTGCAGTAAGAAAAGTTGTAATTTTTTTAATTCTGTAGATATCGGAAGAGTAAATGCTCATGCGTCTTTCAGTAATTTAGGATTCCGGGTTTCCAAAAGTACCTTATAAAAAATCCGGTAATTTTTTACCGGATTTTTCTTGACTTTTTATTATTACAAAAATGGTTATTCAATAATTAACTTTCCTTTCATATTGGTATGGTGGGCGGGAAAAGTACATAGAAAATCATATGTTCCCTTTTTATCAATAGTGAAGATAATCGTGTCACTCTCACCACCTCCTAATAATTTAGTGTGTGCAATAATACTAGGATCGTTTTGGGGAATATAATCGGTAGCCATATCTTTAGCCGCTTTTTGTGCAAACGCTTCCACATCGGTTTCCGGTTTTAAGATAACCAGATTGTGTCCCATATCTTTTTTACTGGTTTTTCCTACATGTTTTAAGGTTAAAGTAATAGGTTTTCCAGCTTTAGCTTTCAATTCGGTAAGATTATACTGCATATTGTCATTTCCCTCAATTTCCAGTTCATTTTCAGCCAATGCAGGTTTTTGTTCCTCCGGTTGTGCAGTGGTTTCTTCAGTTGGGAGAGCGGTTGTTGTGCCTGAGTCGGATTTTTTTTCATCGCCTTTGCCGCAAGAAATTAAAAGAGTTAAAGCAAGTGCTGCTAATGTTGAAGTTTTTACTAGATTGTTTTTCATGGTCATTCTTTACTATTAATTATTCTATAAAACTAAAAAAATGTTCTTATAAAAGACAAACGCATTCTCTTTTTATTCTTATAGCAGTATAAAATAAAATTATTGTCTACCTGAAAACAGTAATTAAAATGACACAATACAAATAAGTTTATTTATTACTAATCTGTTTTTTAGGTTGTACTATCCCTATGAGTAAGAATAGGATTCCGGCAGGATAACCGATACTTATCCAGGAAACCAGAGGAAAATAAGCAGGTATGATGCCTTTTTCTCCATAGATTAAAATCCCCTGAAGAAATAACAGGGACTCGGAAAGGATAAAGGTAAGTATAAACAGAATAATTCCTGTCTGTATTATTTTGTTGTTAGGGTTTATAAGAGATTTTTCTTCAATAATAAAAGCTAATAGCAGTAGGGAATACATTCCCAGGACGATTAAATGGATAAATCCGATGGTTAGGTTTCTTATTGAATGGATGTTTTCTGCAAACCGGGGAAATAGCAGGAATAATTGGAAAAGGACTTTTAAGGAATAAAAGAGGATAAAAGCGGAATACAGATATTTAGCGATCTTAGATTTTTCTGCAAAGGATTCTTTAAGGGAAGGATGAATGTATTTAAAGAATAAAAATAAGGCAGATATCTGTATAAGTATTCCCAGACTATTGGTCAAATAAAGTCCCCATGAGGGGATATTCCAACTTAGAGAATGAGCGAAGGTCAGTATGACGGTCAGGACGGATAGCCGGTAGAATAAGGAGATATTCTTTCCGGATGCGGAGGATTTGATTCGGTTTAAGAGTAAGGCTAATAAAGCGAAGAAAAACCATCCATTGAGTTGAAAATGAAGAAAAAACTCAATAGCTATTGAGTATAAGGTAGAATTTTTACCTGCTGTGGGAATAATGATTCCCAGCGACCAAACTCCCAAAGTGGAGATAAGCATGAATAATAAGGCTGTTTTTAAAAATAAGACATCATAAGAACCAGGGGAGGAGGGCAGGTTCTTCCAGGTAATCCGGCAGAAATAATAAGAACAAAAAACGTGCAAAGTCGAAAAAATAATGGAAAATAGGGCATATCCCTGAATAGGGAAGCTTATCATCATCCCTATGACAGAGAACTGGGTAATCCAAAAAGTACGGTTATAAACGGAATAATTTTGTTTATTTTTAGGGATGAATTTTGCATAAATCAAAGTATAGGATGATAAATACAACCATCCCAATATGGCAACATGAGAATGGGCATGTAAAAAATTACTGTAAGGAAACTCAAAATGATACAGTTGCGAAATTCTCAATAAAAAGCCCATGATTCCTGCAATAAACAGGTTCAGTACACAGGTAATTACCCAGCTTTTGACCATAGATGTCTCTATCTGAATTCTTGTTCCATTTTTATAGCTTTAGGAAAAAGAATATTGTTTTCCAGGTGAATATGTTTATGCAGGTTTTGTTCAAATTCATCCAGCATAGCAAAAGAAACCTTATATGTATTGCAGGCTTCCGGCGGAGGATTATATCCTTTTGTCAGTTCTGCAATTTTTTTAAATCGTTCTCCTTCAGCAGAATGATCATCTTTCATTACTGCAATGGGATTTTCAATACTTCCAAAGTGGGGCATTTCCATGGGTTGTCCGGAATTTTTTGCTTCCATCATTTTTCTGATAAAAGGAAATACGATTCTTTCTTCTTTTTGAAGATGTAATTCCAAATCTTCAGCAGATTGAGAGAATAATTCAAAAACTTCATATAATTCCGGATGTCTTTCTCCATGAACCTTTTGTACTTTGTTTAAAAATTGAAACAGGGAAGGGGATTTTTCCCGTATATACCGGTGATGAGTTTTTTCTATATAATCAGCCAGTAAATCCAAAGGCCAGGAATTGAAATCAATGTTTTCCTGCTGGTTGGTTACCACCTCTTTTAATTCTTGTGTAAGTCCCTGTATATCAATAGATTTTTTTTCACAGGCTTCCTGAATAGTACGATTTCCTTTACAGCAAAAATCAATTCTATATTTTGAAAATACGGAAGCAGTCCTGAAATCGTTTGCTACAATTTCTCCGATGGTTAAGGTATCATTCATATCTTTTATTTATTAGGGTTATTTATTATTTTTAATTAGTATAATTTTCAAGCTTTAAAAAAGTTTTACCTGTATTTATATCCAAAATCAAATCTTCTAAAGTGGTAGAGATAAGCATTTGTTTCAATTCCTCCCGGATATGTTTGAATTTAGCATGTACAGGACAGGGAGAACTTTCCGAACAGGAGGGTAGGCCCAGGGCGCATCCGTTATAGATGGAATCCCCGTCAATGGCAGAAACAATATCTGCTAATTTTATTTTTGTGGTATCTTCTTTATCTATATTAAAACCTCCGGAAGGGCCTTTGGTAGACCGGATGATTTCATGGCGTACCAGAGCCTGCAGTATTTTAGCGGTGAAGGCTTCAGGGGAATGTATCTGTTCAGCAATATCCTTTATTCCGACCTTATTTCCTTTATAAGATTCGGAAGCGATAAAAAGAGTCGCCCGGATGCCGTATTCACAACTTTTGGAAAACATATTTGTACTGAATTATTTTTCAAAAATACAAACTTTTTTAATAAAGGACAAATTTGTCCTTTATTTTTTTATAAATAAAAAATAGTGGAAGAAGATAGTAATCCTGAATGAATTATACTCTGTATTTAATATCCGCCTAAAGATTGATATATCAACCGCTAAGTATGTTTATACAATATCAGTGCAGTGCGGGGAGGAATATAAATTTTCACCATATTTTTTCCTTCAACCGGGTGAGTCGGATATTCGCATTGGGTATCTACCAGGTCAAATCCGTCAAATTGAGAATCGTCAGAGCTTAACAGGATTTTATAAGTTCCTTTGTCTATTTCAAATCCATAGTCTGTATAAGATTTTACAGGGCTGAAATTGAATGCGAAAATAAGTTCATTTCGTTTGAATATCAAAACCTGATCTTCCGTACTTTGTATGATGGCAAAAGGCCGGTGGGAATATATACGATGTTTTTTTATGGTTTTGAGCATGGCTTTTTCAAATTCTGCCAGAAAACGGTAACGCAGGTTCGCATCTTCAAGCAGGCTCCATTGCCTTCGGGCATACTGGTAAGACCAGTCATTACCTTCCCGCGGGAAGTCTATCCATTCGGGATGTCCGAATTCATTTCCCATAAAGGTAAGATATCCGTTTCCGGATGTAGCCAGGGTAGCTAAACGAATCATCTTATGAAGAGCCATTCCCCTGTCCACTTTTTGATTTCGTCCGAATATATTCATATCCGTGTACATCAGGCTGTCAATAAGCCGGAAGATAAGGGTTTTATCTCCCACCATTGCCTGATCATGACTTTCGGCATAACTTATGGTTTTTTCTTCTTTTCGTTTATTGGTCAGTTCATAGAACAAATCTCCCACATGCCAGTCTTCATCGGATTGTTTTTCTAGGATTTTCACCCAGTAATCCGCAATTCCCATTGCCATACGAAAATCAAACCCGATTCCTTTTTCTTCAATAGGAGAGGCCAGTCCGGGCATTCCGCTCACATCCTCTGCGATGGTGAGGGCATTGGGATTTAGTTCGTGAATAAGTTTATTTGCCAGAGTAAGGTAAGTGATGGCGTCTTCATCCTGATTCTCATCATAATACATGGAATAGTCGGTAAAATCGCGTCCAATTCCGTGATCGTAATACATCATGCTGGTCACTCCGTCAAACCGGAATCCGTCAAATTTAAATTCCTCCATCCAGTATTTACAATTAGACAGAAGGAAGGAAATTACCTGATATTTTCCATAATCGAAAAGCCGGGAATTCCAAACAGAGTGCATTCCTCTTTCTCCTTCGTGGAAATAAAGATTATAAGTACCGTCGAACCGGCTGAGTCCGTCGTTTTCATTTCTGACAGAGTGGGAGTGTACAATATCTAATATTACACTAATGTTGAGTTTATGTGCGGTATCAATTAGCTCTTTCAGCTCTTCGGGCGTTCCGAAGCGGGAGCTTGGGGCAAAAAAATTGGAAACCTGATAACCGAATGAGCCGTAATAAGGGTGTTCCTGAATAGCCATGAGCTGCACGGTGTTATATCCTATTTCCGCTATATAGGGCAGAATGTTTTCCCTGAAATAATTATAAGTGGAAACTTCCTCTTTTTCTCCCGCCATCCCGACATGTGCTTCATATATTAAGGGATTTTCAGGTGGTTTGGGCTGATTGTGTTTCCATGTATATCCGTCAGGATTCCACACCTGGGCCGAAAAAATTTTACTTACAGGATCCTGTACGACACGCCTGCAATAGGCGGGAATACGTTCTCCACCTCCATCTTCCCATTCTATCCATAATTTATAGAGCATTCCGTGTTTTAAGGTATCAAGGGGCAATTCAATTTCCCAGTTACCCTGTTCGGTAGGATGAAGTGCAAATTTTTCCTGTTTCTGCCAGTGATTAAATTCTCCCATCAGGAATATGCGGGAAGCTCCGGGAGCCCATTCACGCAAAATCCATTTATCGGGATAGGGATGTAACCCATAATAGAAATAGCCATTGGATATTTCACTAAGGTTATTGGAATTTTGAGTTAGTTCGGCAAGTTTGCTCTCATATTTTTTTTGTCTGTGGGTAATTACAGAACGGTATTCTTCAAGTCCTTTATCATTATATATGGGCGATTTCATAAGACTTACTTTTTACTATAAATATAGGAAATTTATTGGATAGAGAAATGAGAAATAAAGAGAAGAAATCTAAACACCCGTTTTTATTTCGTATATCTTGGTTTGAAGAGCAGGTATATAAAAGC
>JAVBRH010000301.1:0-4962 GCA_031548225.1 Apibacter sp. | reverse complement strand
GACCCGGGATGAATTTTGCACGCAATTAATCCGTAAGCTGAATAAACCTCTGGTTTCCACCTCTGCCAATATCAGTGGAGAGCCTTCTCCTGAAAATTTTCACTCAATCTCACCTAAAATTTTGGAAGGTGTAGATTATATAATAAATTTGCGCCACGAAGAAAAAAATAAATATTCAGAATCATCGATTATCCGACTATCCGCAGATGGAAAGATTAAAGTAATCAGAGAGTAAATTACAGTATGAATTTAAGTCAGGCTATACAAGCATCCATATTTAAACAAATTTCCGAAGTTGCTGAAAATAAAAAGCAACAGACTTTTGTTATCGGAGGCTTTGTACGTGACTACCTGCTGAAAAGACTTAATCCTAAAGATATAGATATCGTCACTGAAGGAAACGGAATAGAACTCGCCACCGCTCTTGCAGAAGAATACAACCCTAAACCTAAAGTAACCATTTTCAAGCGTTTTGGAACGGCTATGATAAAAGTACAGGATTATGAATTGGAATTTGTTGGAGCCCGAAGGGAAAGTTATTCTCCTGACAGCCGTAAACCTTTTGTGGAAGACGGAACGTTGGAAGACGACCAAAAAAGACGGGATTTTACTATCAATGCATTAGCTATCAGCCTGAATGAGGAGAATTATGGAGAATTAATCGACCCTTTTGATGGGATAACCGATTTAAAAAATAAAATCATACGTACCCCTTTAAATCCGGATATAACTTATTCCGATGATCCGCTACGGATGATCCGGGCAATCCGTTTCGCCTCTCAGTTGGGATTTGAAATAGAAAAGGAATCTTTTGAGGCTATTAAAAGGAATGCCGAACGTTTTACTATCCTTTCCAAAGAACGGATAACAGACGAATTTAACAAGATCATGATTGCAGATCAGCCGAGTATCGGATTGAAGTTATTGCATGAGGCCGGATTACTGGGGAAATTCTTACCGGAACTGACGGCATTACAGGGAATAGAGGAAGTGGACGGCAAAAAGCATAAAGATAATTTTTTCCACACGTTGGAAGTGGTAGATAATATCAGCCGCACAACTGACAATTTATGGCTGAGATGGGCAGCTTTGCTGCACGATATAGGAAAGGCCAGAACCAAACGGTTTGATAAAAAAATAGGCTGGACTTTCCATTCTCATGAATTTGTGGGGGGAAAAATGGTAGTAACCATCTTTAAAAGGCTTAAATTACCTCTGGGCGATCCTATGAAATATGTTCAGAAACTGGTACAATACAGTTCCCGTCCTATTTCCCTGATTACGGATGATGCTACAGACAGCGCTTTGCGGAGACTGCTTTTTGATATGGGGGATGAACTGGAAGATCTGTTTTTATTGTGTAAAGCCGATATTACAACCAAAAATGAAAGAAAACAGACTCAGTTTATAAAAAACTTCGAATATGTAGAAGGAAAAATAAAAGAAGTAGAGGAAAAAGATAAAATTCGTAATTTTCAGCCTCCTATTTCAGGTAATGATATTATGGAAACCTTTGAAATTAAAGAGGGAAAACAGATTGGAATCATTAAAGAAGCCATTAAAGAAGCTATTTTAGAAGGACTTATAAAAAATGATTATAAAAATTCTTATAACTATATGATAGAATTAGGAAAAAATTTAAATTTGAAACGAAAAAATTAATCTGATATGATTTATAAAATTAGAGTAATCCTAGAAACTGAAGACGACGTATTCCGAGACATTGAAATTAAAGACCTGCAGACTTTGTGGAATCTCCATGAGGGTATTAAAAGCGCGTTTAGCCTGCAGGGAGATGAACTAGCATCATTTTATAAATCCGATAATAACTGGACCCAGGGCGAGGAAATTCCTCTTGAGGATATGTCCGATGACGGGGATGGAGAAACCATGTCTGATGTTTATATTAAAGAAGCTTTTTCCAAAGTAGGAGATAAAATGTTGTTTGTTTACGATTTTATGAAGATGTGGTCTTTCTATGTGGAATTGCTGGAGATAATAGACAGAAAAGCCATTGGGAATTATCCGTTAACTACTTACCGCTTTGGAAAAATGCCATTAAAAGCTCCTGATAAAAAATTCAACGCTCCTTCCAATATTGATGATTTCGGGGAAATGGATGATGATATGGATTTAAATATCAAATTTGAGGAGGACACCGAATCTTATGATGACGAAGAAGAAGATTCTTATGATGAGCCGGAAGAACCATTGGATGACGAAGAAGAAGTATAAACAATTTTAATTATAAAAAAGAGAGGATTTATTATCCTCTTTTTTTATGATTTTAGATTTATAAGTTTTCTAACTTAGAGGGAGATTTGTCCTTCTGAACAGAGCGAAGCGGAGTGAAGAATCTTTGTTAATAGCCATTAGCTGATAGCTTTTTAGAGAGGTTTCCCGCACAATTTGATGAAAAACAAAAGCTGCCTTAACAGGCAGCTTTATAATTTTTATAACAAAATCCTGGATAAATACTATTTATCTTATTGATTTTGGTATTTTTCATCCAAAACAAAATCTTCCATAAACTTAGTGGTATATTCTCCTTTGATAAAATTAGAATCATCCATTAATTGTTTATGTAAAGGAATGGTAGTTTTTACCTTGTCAATATAAAACTCATCCAATGCTCTTCTCATTTTTAGAATAGCTTCTTTTCGTGTAGGAGCTGTAACAATGAGTTTTGCAATCATGGAGTCATAGAATGGCGGAATTTGATATCCCGGATATACGTGAGTATCAATTCGAACACCGTTTCCTCCCGGAATATTTAATTCTGCAATCACTCCCGGAGAAGGACGGAAATCTGCATAAGGATCTTCCGCGTTAATTCTACATTCTATAGAGTGCATTTTAGGGTAGTAGCTTTTTTGAGGAACTTTGGCTCCATCAGCTAACTCTATCTGCAGTTTTATTAAGTCTAAATCGGTTACCTGTTCTGTAATAGGGTGTTCCACCTGAATTCGTGTATTCATTTCCATGAAATAAAAATTCCTGTGTTTGTCCACTAAGAACTCAATGGTTCCCACTCCTTCATATCCGATGTATTCTGCTGCTTTGATAGCTGCTTTTCCCATTTTTTCACGAAGTTCATCCGTAATAAAAGGTGATGGAGTTTCTTCAACTAATTTTTGGTGACGTCGTTGAACGGAACAATCTCTTTCGGACAGGTGTATGGCTTTTCCATATTTATCTCCTGCAATCTGAATTTCTATATGGCGAGGCTCTTCAATCAGCTTTTCCATATACATTCCTCCGTTTCCGAAAGCGGCTTCCGCTTCCTGAACGGCAGATTCCCATAATTTTTTCAAATCTTCCGGTTTCCAGATAGCTCTCATTCCTTTTCCTCCTCCCCCTGCGGTAGCTTTAATCATTACAGGGTATCCTATTTGTTTAGCTATCTTTTCTGCTTCTTTATAGGAAGGGATTAATCCGTCAGATCCTGGTACTGTAGGAACTCCTGCTTCTTTCATAGTTGCTTTTGCCGAAGCTTTGTCTCCCATTCTATCAATGTTTTCAGGAGTTGCTCCTATGAATTTGATTCCCATCTTCTGGCATGATCTTGAAAAGTTGGCGTTTTCAGATAAGAATCCATATCCCGGATGTATGGCATCCGCATTGGTAATTTCTGCTGCTGCTAATAAATTCAGAGGATTAAGGTATGAACTTCTGCTCGCTGCCGGCCCTATACATACTGCTTCATCTGCAAAGCGAAGATGTAAGCTCTGTGCATCGGCACTAGAATATACGGCAACTGTTTTTATTCCCATTTCCTTAGCAGTCCTGAGAATACGCATAGCAATTTCCCCTCTGTTAGCAATCAAAATTTTCTTAAACATAAACTTTAATTTTTTATTTTGATTAAGACGGGTCTACTAAGAATAAAGGTTGGTCGAATTCAACTGGAGAAGCATCATCTACCAGAATTTTAACAATTTTTCCGGAAACTTCGGATTCTATTTCATTGAATAATTTCATTGCTTCAACAACGCATACTACACTTCCTACACTTACTGAATCTCCTACATTTACAAACATACTTTTATCCGGTGCTGGTTTTCTGTAGAAAGTACCGATCATCGGAGATTTAATAGTAAGATATTTAGAGTTATCTTCCGAAGCAGCTGCTGCTGCCGGCTGACCAGATGATTGTGCAACAGGAGCTACAGCTTGAGGCAATGCAGCTTGTACAGGTTGAGAAATTGCCGGGGTGTAAACAACCTGGCCATTGTTTGTTTTAATTGAAATTTCAAATTCATCAGTTTTATATGTTACTTCCGCAACATCAGATTTAGATACGAATCTAATTAAATTTTGAATGTCTTTAATGTCCATGAGCTAAAGCTTTTATTATTGTCCAAATATAAAGTAAATTTGTTAATACACAAAAAAACCGCTTAATTTATTAATTAAACGGCCATATCTTTTTAAAGTTGAATAGATTAGACGATTATTCTACTTCTTCAACTGCTTTTTCCATTACTACTTTACCTCTGTAATAGAGTTTACCTTCATGCCAATATGCTCTGTGAAACAGATGTAATTCTCCGGTTGCAGAACATTTTGCTAATTGAGGAACTGATGCTTTGTAATGTGTTCTTCTTTTATCTCTTCTTGTAGATGACTGACGTCTTTTAGGATGTGCCATAATTCCTTAAATCTATAATTTTTATTTATTTTATTCTTTTTCTTCACCTTCTTCAGGAAGGCTGTATTTTTCTAGTAAATCTGTATATTCATCTTTATATCCTTCAACATATCTCGGATGAATATGTTTCATTGGTATGGATAAAAGTACGCTTTCAAAAATCAATTGAGCCACATTCACACTGTGTGAGCCTAAAGGAATAATCAAAACTTCTTCATTGCTATCATCAAACTCTTCTCCAAATTTAACCAGAGTTTTAACGATATTCTCCACCGGCTGCTCATATTCCTCATCAGAAATATCACATTCAA
>JAVBRH010000304.1:0-3660 GCA_031548225.1 Apibacter sp. | reverse complement strand
GACCCGGTTCTCGTTCAGAACAGAAATACTAAGGACTTATAACGAATTTCAATATAGAGATATTAATGCCTATCTTAATGGAAATCCAAGCAGTTACTATCCGGCCTTCTCCAATAATTTCATATTCGGATGGCAGTATAATATAGGATTTAACCTTACCCGTTCCTTAAAACTGGATTTTATCTCATCAACCCGGACTATTCTGGATGATGTAGGTAGCGGAGTACCGGATGACGGTATGATCTGGAGCGGACTGTTTACCGCAGGAAGACCGATCAATTATAACCAGAAATTACAGGTAAATTACAGGGTGCCGGTCCAGTTTATTCCTTATCTGGATTTTACTTCTTTGGAATTGGGATATACAGGGCAATACGACTGGCAAGCCAGTTCCACCTATTTAACGACTTTGCAAGATACCAGTCTGGGAAATACCGCACAAAATTCCCAAACCTTTTCGTTAATGGGTAATGCGGATTTTTCCAAGTTCTATACGTATTTTACCGGATATAAGAAATTTGAGGAAACAAGAATGAAACGGCAAAGGGAATTAGACTCTTTAAACCGGGCTTATGAAACCAACTTTGCCCGTAAAAGCCCGAAGCCGTTTAGAAGTTATAATTTTAAAACCAAATATAAACCTTCTGATTATTTGTGGATGATTGCGGGTAGCCTTAAGAGAGGACAGGTTCAGTTGAATGAGAATAAAGGAACCATATTACCGGGATTTTATGCTGAGCCAGGTTTCTTTGGGATGGGAAGTTACCAGGGATCTACCAACGGACCTACTTTAGGATTTTTATTTGGATCCCAGTTTGATCTGAGAAACAAAGCGGTAACAGAAGGATGGATCTCTCCAAGTGCATTGATGACGAGTCCTTATATAAAAACCAGTAATTCTCAGTTAACAGCCGGGTTACAGTTGGAACCGGTAAGTCAGCTGCAGATTGACCTGAATATTATGCGGAATCATCAGAAAACCCTGTCGCAATCCGGATATAATTTAAGAGGTTCCGATGGCCTCCGGATAAATACATTTGAGAACAGGTCAGCCATGTTCAGTTCCACCGTTATATCCATTTCTACCGCATTCAAGTCCGGAGATTATGTTTATGGTAAAATGATAGAGAACTCAAAGATCATATCGGAGAGAGTAGCACAGTCAGACGGAAGATCTACTGCTGTTAAGGATGCTAACGGATATGTGGACGGATACGGATTGACCAATTCGGAAGTGTTACTCCCTTCCTTTGTTTCCGCCTTTACCGGAAGAAGCCCGGATAAACAAAAATTAGGATATGAAAGAGGAATGCCGATCCCGAACTGGAGAATATCTTACGGAGGTTTGAGAAATATTCCATTCTTTAGTTATTGGTGTAAGGATATCAGAGTCAACCACAGTTATATTTCCACTTATACAGTGAACGGAGTACAGACTAATCCGGATTATTATTCTTCTTTGAATGGAGGTACAGATCCTAAGGACATAAATGACAACTGGTACAACTATTACAGTTACGGAACGGTAGTAATGGCGGAAGGATTTAGTCCTTTGATTGGAGTAGATTTGACCATGAGGAATAATATACAGCTGAGGCTGGCTTACAATAAAGACCGGATTTCTTCTTTAGGATTAACCAATTATACCCTTCAGGAAGATTACGGAAATGAAGTAGTGTTCGGGTTGGGATATATAGTGAAAGATGTAAAATTGAAACTGAGATACAGAGGAGCCTATCAATCTATAAAAGGAGATTTGAATATCAGGGGAGACTTATCCATAAGGGATAATGAAACAACCATCAGAAGGCTGGTGGAAATGGATTCCCAGGTAACCGGGGGACAAAACCTGATTTCCATCCGGTTCTCTACCGATTATAATTTCAGTAAAAATTTTAATCTGAAATTCTTCTATGAACAGATGATAACCAAATACAAAGTATCCACAGCTTATCCGCTGTCAACCATAAGAGCAGGATTGAGCGCCACCTTTACATTCGGAAATTAAGTATATTTGTAATAAATAAAGAAAAAAAGATATGAATATTCCATCAGAACTATTGTACAGCCCCGAACATGAATGGGTAAGAATTGAAGGCAATACAGCTTATATAGGCATCACCGATTATGCCCAAAAAGAATTAGGAGATATTGTTTTTCTTGATGTGGAAACTGCAGGAGAAACCCTGGATGCAGGAGAGGTTTTCGGTAGTGTGGAGGCAGTAAAAACAGTTTCGGATCTTTTCATGCCGGTTAGTGGGAAAATAGTGGAATTGAATCCAGAAATAGAATCATCACCGGATTTAGTTAATACAGACCCTTACGGAAAAGGCTGGATAATAAAAGTGGAGCTGACGGATACTTCTACAATTCATCTTTTAAATGCTGAAAAATATAAAGAGCTGGTTGGTTAAAAACCAACCCTGGATAAGAATTTTATTTTGTTTTTATGCCCTTACCCTGACATGGCTTTTACTGAGAAAATCGGGAAAAAGGGATCTTACCTTATTGGATATAGATTTCGGTTTTCTTTATAACGACAAGGTAACTCATACTTTTGCATTTTTATTACTGACCCTTTTGGGAGTTTATGCATTCCCAAAAGTAAAACCTTTGTTTTTTGTAGTAATTTTTACAGCTTATGGCGTTTTAATTGAATTTCTACAAGAATATATGGCTTTGGGAAGGAGTTTTGAATATACAGATATGCTTAGCGATTTTACAGGCTGTCTGCTGGCTTTGATAATAATCAGAATAATGTAGATTCATATTTTTTTTGTTTAGATTATTACATAGGCATGTTCTTACAGATGTAGGATTTGTAAGTATTTTTTTGATTATCAAAGTATTATTTAACTCATTTCTTCATCAGCACTGGGACCATACATCCCCGGAATTTTCACATCTAACAGGCGAAGATAAACACTTAATTGTCCCCGGTGGTGATAGATATGGTTAAAACACATAGTACGGATCACTACTATTTTGGGCAGTTCAAAAAACACCTGATCACCCATTCTTAATTTCCACATCTGATGAAGATTTTCATCTGTTGTCTTCTCCAAAGCACTTACCGATTCATTTAAATTCAGATCGAGGAAATCCAGTAATTCCTGTACGTTATCAGGAGTTTTAGGCGATTTAAGTGTAGCTAAGTCCAATTCGTCAGAATTAACGACCATACTTGCCCAGCCTGTCAAACCCGCAATATGATGAGCCAGAGATATCAGACTCATGGATTTTTCATGAGGTTTCCAGCTAAATTTATCTGAAGGAACAATACTCAGAATCTTTTTAGTGTTGATAGTTTCCTGTTGCAGTTCTGCAATCAATGCCTGATTTATACTCATAATTAGATGTATTTAATTATTACAAGATACAAAATATTTTTGATTCTGAAAAAATAAAGTATGATATAAATCATATTAATTATCTATAATTAGTCTAAATAAAAATATAATTTTGCTTCACCATTGAAATGGAATGTAATAAACTATGAAAAGAATAATTTTATCCCTTTTTTCGTGTTGTTTCCTTATTGTAGTGAAAGCACAGAATAAACAGCCCATCGATTCATTAGAGAGAGAAAAGCTTAAAGAAGAAATAAAAGCAGAGTTAAAAGCAGAAATGGTTTCCGAAAATAAAAAAGAAAAAACGGAA
>JAVBRH010000251.1:0-3610 GCA_031548225.1 Apibacter sp. | reverse complement strand
CTCCCTTTTATAGCTAACTCTGAAAAATCTATATCGAATTTCAGTTTTTTGAGTCTTTGGGCAGGTTTCAGGTAAATGGTAACGACTTCGGCCTCCCCATTGGGATTGGCTGAAAAGTATTGGATCTCTGAGCTTTTTTCTTCTGAAGCCAGGTTGTATTCTTTATCCCGGGTAATGGAAGTTACCGGGAATCTTTTCATATACCAGGGGCCTAATTTTCCTTCCCTGTAGATCAGGTTATATATGGTACGTGAATCGTTTTTTTTCCAGACATCTACATGAATGATATTCTTTCCTACGAAGGTCTTGGCATCGGCCTTAGTTACCAGCATAATTCCATCTCCCCGGAATACGATAATATCATCAATATCGGAGCAGTCAAACAAATATTCATCCTTCTTTAAAGAATGCCCTATAAAACCTTCTTCTTTATTGACATAAAACTTGATATTGGCTACTGCAACCTTAGCAGCATCAATAGTATCGAAAGTGCGGATTTCCGTCTTTCTTTCCTTTCCTTTGGAGTATTTTTTCCTGATAGTGGAAAAATAATCAATGGCATAAGGGATTAAATTATCCAAATGATATTTTACTTCTTTGATTTTTCCTTCTAATGCCAGAATATTCTCTTCTGATTTCCCTAAATCGAATTTGGTAATCCTTTTAATCCTGATTTCGGTCAGCCGGGTAATATCTTCTTCTGTAACTTCCCGTAGCAGGTGAGAGGTAAAAGGTTTCAATCCTGCATCAATGGTTGAAATCACTTCTTCCCAGGTTTCCACTTCTTCTATCTGGTGGTAAATCCGGTTTTCGATAAATATTTTTTCCAGAGAAGCAAAATGCCACTGTTCCTGTAATTCTTCTAATTCTATTTCCAGCTCTTTTTTGAGCAGCTCAACCGTATAGTTGGTGTTTTGCTTTAATATTTCCGAAACAGTTAAAAATTCAGGTTTATTTTCATTAATAACACAGGCATTGGGAGAAATGGATATTTCACAATCTGTAAAAGCATACAAGGCATCTATCATTTTATCTGGAGAGACATCATTAGCCAGATGGACTAAAATTTCTACCACTGATGCTGTATTATCCTCAATTTTCTTTATTTTGATTTTACCTTTGTCATTTGCCCTGATGACACTTTCTATCAGGGAACTGGTATTAGTTCCATAAGGAATTTCACTGATAAGCAGGATTCCTTTTTCCGGGTTTGAAATTTTAGCCCGCACCCGGACTTTGCCTCCCCGTTCTCCATCATTATAATTGGAGATATCTATGAATCCTCCGGTTTGAAAGTCCGGATATAAAATGAAGGATTTTCCTTTCAGATAGGCTATGGAAGCATCTAATAACTCTATGAAATTATGGGGCAATATTTTAGTGGAAAGCCCTACGGCAATACCTTCCACTCCCTGGGACAGGAGTAATGGAAATTTCATGGGAAGATTCTCAGGCTCTTTGTTTCTTCCGTCATAAGAAGGTCGCCAGACAGTGGTTTTGGCATTGAAAACCACGTCCAGGGCAAAAGGAGTCAACCGGGCTTCTATGTACCGTGCTGCTGCAGCTCCGTCACCAGTATAGATATTTCCCCAGTTTCCCTGTGGATCAATGACTAATTCTTTTTGTCCGATTTGTACTATGGCATCCGTGATTGAGGCATCCCCATGCGGGTGATATTTCATAGTGTTTCCTACTATATTTGCTACTTTATTGTAGCGCCCGTCTTCCAACTCCTTCATAGAGTGAAGAATCCTCCTTTGTACGGGTTTCAATCCATCGTAGATAGAAGGAATAGCTCTCTCAAGAATAACATATGAGGCATAATCCAGAAACCAATTCTGGTACATGCCTGATATTTTTTGAATACTTTCTGTGTTTTGTTCCGGTTGTTTTTCCTGTTTCTCGTTCTTGTTTTCTTCCATTTTATAAATTAACCTATACTATCTCTGTTTTAAAAAAACTTTCTTCGTCTGTCTCTATATATGATTCATTTTCTTTCACGATTTTATTTAATGAGATATTTAGATTCTTAACTTGTTTTGACGTAAGATAGGAGATATCAAAAGAAATTTTTGATAAGCCTGAATTTACCCTTTTACTGGAGATATACACATCCAGTTTTCTTTTAAATAAAGGTTTATTATCAATACTATACTTAATCAGTTTTCTTTTAGGAAAATCCGATTGTTTTTCATGTACTAAAAAAGCAAAAGGCAATGCTTTTTTATTATGAAGAATTAAAGTTTCCCCATTACTGTCATACAAAAAATAAGGACATCCCAAATAAGAAATATAAAGAAGTATAATCAGGCTCACTATACAAACTATTTCGTCATTGGATCTTAAAATGCTGATGTCAAGATAAGAGAAAATAAGGCTGGTAAAGAAAATAATGAGTAATAAAATGTTTATTACCGTTATTTTGCTTTTTGTTTGTTTGTTTTGTAGTTTCATAGATTCATATTAAGAAAGATCAGTTTTGAATGAAATTTAAACATCTATTATGAGATTGTTTATTATAAATTCTTGTCTTGTTTGAGTATTCTTACCCATGTAAAAATCCAGCAAACTGTCAATAGAGGTATCTTTACCAAACATTACCGGTTCCAGTTTCATGTCTTTTCCAATAAAGTTTTTAAATTCATCAGGAGAAATTTCCCCAAGACCTTTAAAACGGGTTATTTCCGGATTTTTCCCTAATTCATTCAGTGCTTTTATCCTTTCTTCTTCCGTATAACAGTACCGGGTTTCCTTTTTGTTCCGTACCCTGAATAATGGAGTTTGCAGGATATATAAATGCCCGTTTTTGATTAAATCAGGAAAAAATTGCAGGAAAAAGGTAATCATGAGTAAACGTATATGCATTCCGTCCACATCGGCATCTGTGGCAATGACAATATTGTTATATCTCAGATCTTCCAGGCTCACTTCAATGTTTAAGGCTGCCTGAAGCAGATTAAACTCTTCGTTTTCATAAACGATTTTTTTCGTTAGTCCATAACAGTTTAAAGGTTTCCCCCTCAGGCTAAACACTGCCTGGGTTTCCACATCCCTGCTTTTCGTTATGGAACCGGAAGCAGAATCTCCTTCAGTGATAAAGATGGTGGATTCCAGTTTTCGCGATGATTTCTGGTCGTTATAGTGTTGGCGGCAGTCTCTTAGTTTCTTATTGTGCAGACTTACTTTCTTCGCTCTTTCTCTGGCTAATTTCTGGATTCCCGAAAGCTCCTTTCTTTCTTTTTCCGAAATAACAATTTTTCGTTGTAAAGCATCAGCAACATCTTGGTTTTTATGTAGGAAATTATCCAAATGCTTTTTTAGGAAGTCGTTCATAAAAGTACGGATGGAAGCCAGCTCAGGTCCCATTTCACTACTTCCCAATTTAGTTTTGGTCTGGGATTCAAAAACGGGTTCTATAATTTTGATGGAAACCGCTGCTATAATGGATTTTCTGATGTCTGAGGCATCATAGTTTTTATTATAAAATTCTCGGATAGTTTTCACATAAGCCTCTTTGAAGGCATTTAAGTGAGTTCCTCCCTGAGTGGTATGCTGACCATTCACAAATGAGAAGTAGGCTTCAGATTGGGACCGTTCACCATGAGTCAGG
>JAVBRH010000276.1:0-7763 GCA_031548225.1 Apibacter sp. | reverse complement strand
TTTTTTTAAATTGTTTTTAAAACGCTTTTAAGCGAAAATCAATTTTTCTGGCGTAATAATTCATCGCTCCCGAAGAAATATAATCGACTCCGGTTTCAGCTATTTTCCGGACAGTTTCTTTGGTTACATTTCCGGATGCTTCTGTTTTGGCCCTTCCGCCAATGAGTTTTACCGCTGTTTTCATATCTTCCAATGACATGTTATCCAGCATAATAACATCCACCGACCGGGTATCCAGGGCTTCCTGAACTTCTTCTAAATTCCGGGTTTCTACTGCTATTTTTAAGGGTTTATTGAGCTTTTTAAGATAATCCACCGTTGATTTTACGGATTGGGTAATTCCTCCGGCATAATCGTTATGATTGTCTTTGAGCATAACCATATCAAATAATCCGTAACGGTGATTGGTAGCCCCTCCTATATAAACCGCCCATTTTTCACACATTCTGAAATTGGGAGTGGTTTTTCTTGTATCTAAAATCTGTGTTTTCGTTCCCGCCACCAAATCCACCATTTCTTTCGCATGAGTGGCAATTCCGCTCATTCGCTGCATACAGTTCAATACCAGTCTTTCTGTCGTTAATATAGACCGGGCAGAACCCTCCACTACTAAAGCAATCTCTCCTTTTTTTACATTTTCTCCGTCTTGTTTCAATACTTCTATTTTCAGTCCTTTATCATAAAAATGAAAAATTTCCTGAGCCAGCTCCACTCCTGCCAATACACAATCATCTTTGATCAAAAGTTTCGCCTTTTGCTGTAGCCCTTCCGGTACGGAAGCCAGCGTAGAGTGATCCCCGTCTTCCACATCTTCTTTAATTGCTTCAGATATAAAATGATGTAATTTTTCAGCAGTTACATAATCAGGTCGTTTCATGGCTCACTTTTTCTAAATCTTTATTGTAAAAGGCTCCTTTGTTTTCTTTTTGTTCAATACTTTGAGTAATAATCAGATAGGCTACACTTGCCAGATTTCTCAATTCCGACAACTGCGGAGATAAAATGGAAAACCGATAAATGTCTTTGATAGCCCGGTAAATTTCCTCTTCTGCCTGCAAAGCCAACTGCAAACGGGCATTGGTTCTTACAATTCCTACCAGATCACTCATCAGGTTTTGAAGTTCCTTGCGTAAATAACTTAACAATACCATTTCTTCATTGACCTTCATTCCTTCCTGATCCCATTCGGGAATCTTATTGAGGTTGATATAATTAAACTGGTCGTCCTTCAGTCTCTGAATGGTTTTAACTGCTGCACGATGGGCATATACGGCTGCTTCCAGAAGTGAATTGGATGCCAGTCGGTTTGCTCCGTGCAATCCCGTATTGGTACATTCTCCTACAGCAAACATATTCTTAATGGTACTTTGCCCGAACTCATCCACATCAATTCCCCCGCATAAATAATGACTGGCCGGAACTACCGGAACTAAATCGGTAAACATATCGTACCCTTCTTCCATACATTGTTCATAAATATTAGGAAAATGTGCCAGAAATTTCTCCCGGTCTAAATGCCGGCAATCCAGGCAGACATAATCGTCTCCCCTTAATTTCATCTCGCTGTCTATGGCACGGGAAACTATATCCCGGGAAGCCAGTTCCTCCCTTTCATCGTATTTATGCATAAAAGGCTCTCCGCTTTTAGTCCGCAACTTAGCTCCGAAACCGCGTACCGCTTCCGAGATAAGGTGAAGCTGTCCCCGGTTGTTACTGTAAAGTGCAGTAGGATGAAACTGGATAAACTGCATATTGCTGATTTTCGCTTTCGCCCGGTGTGCCAACCCAATTCCGTCTCCGGTGGCAATCAACGGATTGGTGGTGTTTTTATATACATGACCGCATCCTCCGGTTGCCATCAGAGTAATTTTTGCGCTCATTTTTTCAATTTTTTGGGTTTTCAGATCCAATACATAAGCACCGTAACAATTCAGGTGATACTTATCGAAAGGCTCATTGGGAACATGGTGTTCCGTAATCAGGTCTATTACATAGTGATGGTTAAACAACCGGGTATTCGGCTTATTCTTAATTGCTGTTAATAAAGCTCTTTCAATTTCTGCTCCTGTAATATCTTTGTGATGGATAATCCGGTTCTCAGTATGTCCTCCTTCTCTTCCCAGATCAAATACCTCTTCGTTGTTTTTATCAAATCGGGCTCCCCACTCCATAATTTCCTGAAGCCTTTGAGGCCCTTCTTTTACTACCAGTTCCACCGCTTTGAGATCACAAACTCCCGCCCCGGCACGTAATGTATCCTGTATATGCTTTTCGAAGCTGTCTTTTTCAAAATCGGTAACTACGGCTACTCCTCCCTGGGCATATTTGGTATTGGATTCATCTTCGGCGGCTTTGGTTACAATGGTAACTTTTACTTCCGGACATTCTTCCGCTATTTTCAACGCATAGGATAGTCCGGAAATTCCGGAACCTATTACCAGAACATCTGTATATATCATCTTTATTTTATGTTTTTGGATAATTCCATCATTCGGTTGATGGATTGTAATGCTTTGAGTCGTAAATCTTCATCGATGATGATTTCCGGAAGCTCGTATTTCATACATAGGTATATCTTTTCCATTGTATTGAGTTTCATATAGAAACATTCGCTACAACTACAACTTTCATCCTGAACTAAAGCCGGAATCAGTTTTTTATGCGGAGCTTTTTTCTGCATTTGATGAAGCACTCCTTCTTCGGTAACTACAATAAATTCTTCGGAAGGATCATTAATAACATAATTGATCATATTGGAGGTAGAACCTATGTAATGTGCCAGATTCAATACTTCCCTGGAAGCTTCCGGATGGGCGATTACTTTTGCATTCGGGTTTTCAAGAATTTGTTTGGCAATACGTTCCATGGAAAACGCTTCATGAACTATACAAACTCCATCCCACAAAAGCATATTCCTTCCTGTTTTCTCATTAAGGTATCTTCCCAGATTTTTATCCGGAGCAAAAATTATTTCCTGCTCCTTAGGAATGGAATTAATGATATGTTCTGCATTGGAAGAAGTTACGATAATATCGCTTTCTGCCTTCACATCTGCATTACAGTTAATATAACTTACCACAATCGCTCCCGGATGTTCTTTTTTAAAAGCTCTTAATGCTTCCCCTGAACAAGAATCTGCCAGAGAACATCCTGCATTTAAATCGGGAAGAACTACTTTTTTGGTAGGGTTTAGTATTTTCGCCGCTTCCGCCATGAAGTGAACTCCACAAAAGACAATCATATCTGCATCGGTTTTTTCTGCTTCACGAGCCAATTGTAAACTGTCTCCTAAAAAGTCGGCAATATCCTGAATATCTCCTGTCTGGTAATAATGAGCGAGAATAATGGCGTTCTTTTCCTTTTTTAACCTTTTTATTTCTGAAACCAGATCTGGTCCCTGAGGAATATCCATATTCAAATAGCCTCTTTCCGGCAACGAACTAATGGCTGTTTCTAATGTAGCACTCATCTTTTATGATCTTATTATATTAGTTTAATTTGTTTTAGTTAAAATTATACTTGTTATATACAAAGTTAATACTTTTTTAGGTTTATATAAACAAAATACTTTTGTGTAAAAAGTACTATGTGAAAAGTAAAAAGAATAAGTGAAAATTTATTTTTTATCTATACTGTTACACTCATACCATAAATTCCTGTCTTTACCTTCGTCAGGAAAAAACCTGCTAAAAGCCAATAGCCGACAGCTATTGGCTCAGTTTATAATTTCACATCAAAGCCTACATAAAACATGGCGGGGATTATTGGGGCATAAACTAGGGAAGTATCAAAGTAAGTACCGAACGGATTTTCCGAATCAATAATCGGATTTTTCTGTTCATATCCTCCCAGGTTTTCCACTCCGGCATAAGCTCTGAGTTTATCTGAAAAGTATCGGGATATCTGTGCATTCATCAGGATGTAATCCGGGGAATAAGACTTCCGTTGAAACTCTTCCGGGTTTTGGGAAGTATCCGGTAACCGTTGTTCTCCTATATATTGCAGAGTAAAATCAAAAGACCACTTTCTTTTTTTCTCTGTTTCATTAGTTGAGTAGGAAGCTGTAAATAGTCCCCTGTTTTCAGAGGTAAAAGGAACCTGTTTTTTTCCACTCTGGTAATCTGCTTTGATATCATACCATTTATACGCTAAGTGAAATTCAAGGTTGTTAGTGGGAAAAATATCCCAGACTGCCTGAAAAGTATTGGAATAGGACTTTCCATCCAAGTTATAAAACCAGAGTTCCTGGGGAGATTGATCCAAATCCACTAAAACCTGTTGTTGAAAGTCCATCCTGTAAAAATCTACGGTAAAGGTATTTTTAACCTTTCCTATCCTGAAATCCTGTACTATACTTGCCCCGTAATTCCAGGCAATTTCAGGCTTTAAACCGTAAATATCTCCATTTCCGGGTTTAATGTAAACCTGCCGGGAAGAAGCAAAATACTGCATATTTTCAGCAAAGATATTGGCTGTTCTCATTCCTCTTCCCGCAGCTAAACGTAAAGTGGTTTTAGGAAGAAAGGAATACTTGATATTCAGGCGGGGTAAAAGCTGTGTACCTGCCAGATTGTGAAAATCAGTCCGCAAACCTGCAACCAGAGTCAGGTTTTTCAGTGAAGTGTTCGTGTATTCCGCAGAAATTCCCGGAACGCTCTCTGTTCTTTTATAATTGACATTCTCAAAATCTTCATTATAGTGGTCGTTCAGATAACTCACTCCTACGGTATATTTATGATTGGTGTTCCCGATAATGCTTTCAAACAGTAAATTGGCAAAAACCGTATTTTCATTTCCATTATACAGCCTTTGTCCGAAATAGCTGTCAATATTATGATTGATGAATTTAGTCTGCAATCCTATACTTTGATAGGGTTTATTAAGGAATACATACCCGGTTTTATTCCATATCTCAAAATGAGAATTTTCAATTCCCAGTCCGTAATGGTTTTGAGTAAGCCTGTCGGTAGATTCCCGGAAATTCTTTTCTCCCCCGACTTCTTTATCATACAAGCCCTGAATGGCAAAAACAGAAGCCCATCCGTTCTTTTGAATACCGTCATAACGAATAATATTCATCGCATTTATCTGTTTGGACAAAGGCATATCCAGAAAATTATCATGATTCATATCTTCTTTTGCAAATGTTCCGCCCAAATGAATCAGGGAAGTATTACTCCAGTCATTTTCCAGTTTGGAAGCATTCACCGCATTAAATTCCAGCCGGGCATTCTGACTGGCATAAAAGTTCAGATTAGTGAAATTCTTATCTTTATATTTCATCAATTCCGTATTGATTTGTCCGGTAATGGCTTCATAGCCATTGTTTACGGTACTTCCTCCTTTGGTAAGCTGTATGGAGTTAATCCAGGTTCCGGGAAAGAAATTAATACCGGTGGCAGAAGTCAATCCCCGCACTTCGGGCATATTTTCCACTGTAATGGATGTATATTTTTGATCCAGTCCCAGCAGTTTGATTTGTTTTGAACCTGTTACTGCGTTGGTGGTGGAAACATCCACCGTGGGGTTGGTTTCAAAACTTTCCGCCAGATTACAACAGGCTGCTTTCAGCAATTCGGTTTTATTGATTTGGTAGGTATGATCAATAGAATTGGATTTAATACTTACCGACCTTGCTTTCTGCCTGATAATCACTTCGTCCAGTTCTCTGACTTTAGGGGAATGTTCCGGTTCCAGATAAATTTCAAGAAGGCTGTCAATGGATTCCACCTTCACTTCCTGAATTGCAAATCCATCTTTTTCCGCAACGATATTATAAAGTCCGGCATGGTACATCAGTTCAAAATTCCCCAGACTGTCGGTAACAGTTTTCATTACCGGATGCTCTTTCCAGTGAACATCTGCCCCGTTAACAGGGATGGAATCCCCGTCAGGCAAAGAAGTAAACAAACGCCCTTTTAATGTGTTATGCTGGGCTAATGCAAAGATTCCTATACATAGTAGAAATAGGGTTATATATTTTTTCATTTTTTTAATTTTTTCTGTTTTTTAAGTAAGAAATAAATAAACAAGCTCTTCTTTTCCTAAAGGAAAATAGAGTTCGTTAAAATCAAAAAAAGAAAAAATGATTAGCCGTAATAGGTATAACAGCAATAAAGCTGATAAAGATTATCCCGTTCGGGCGGAGGATTGGAATATAATTGAGGAACTTTAATCCTTTGAACAAAAAAGTGATGAGTCAAATCAAGGGCAAAATCCGGTTGAATGGCAATAAGATTGAAACCTGACAGCTGAAAAGCCTTTTCAAGTGAAAAAACGAGGTTTTCCTGAGACTTGATTAAAACGTCTTTGCAGCAATTATCTTTTTTAAAGGAGGGAATTTCTTTTTTTCCGGAAAGTGCTTTTAAGGTTCCTTCAAATTTTTTTGAGTTTACCGTATAGCCGATATTCTCTCCATGACACCAGTTCTGGTATACGAAAAGATTAAGATTTGTGAATAAAATCAGACAAATCAGAAATATGGACTGGAACATCCTCATTATACAAAGATACAAAAAATCCTGTTTGACAAACAGGATTTTTATATTGAGAATATGCTATTTTAATGTTTAAAATGCCGGACTCCGGTAAATACCATCGGTATTTCGTGTTCGTCACAGGCTTCGATACTTTCTTTATCACGAATGGAACCTCCGGGCTGAATAATCGCCTGGATTCCGTTTTCGGCAGAAACATCGACCACATCCCGGAAAGGAAAGAAAGCGTCGGAAGCAAGCACCAGATTTTCTGTTTTCTTTTCCCTTGCTCTTTCAATAGCCTGTTGAGCCGCCCAGATACGGTTGGTCTGCCCCGCTCCTATTCCTATGGCCTGTTTATCGGAAGCCACTACAATCGCATTGGATTTTGCGTGTTTTACAATCTTTTGAGCAAAGACCAAATCTTCCATCTGTTCTTTGGATGGAGCTTGTTTCGTTACCTGTTCAAACTCATTGGAAAAAGTCTTATCGCTATCCTGAATCAGCAAACCGCCATCTACCTTTACAAATTCCACTGTATCCGACAATGGATTGTTTATTTTTATAATACGCAGGTTCTTTTTGGTAGAAAAGACCTGTAAAGCCTCTTGTGTAAATGAAGGAGCAATAACTATTTCCAGAAAGGTAGGAGCCAGTAATTCTGCTGTTTTCCCATCCACTTCCTTATTGAAGGCTACAATTCCTCCAAATATGGAAACCGGATCGCAGTCAAAGGTTTTTTGATAAGCTTCAGTCACTGAATCTCCTAAAGCAACTCCGCAGGGAGTGGAATGTTTCACTGCACAGCAGGCAATTTCCGAAAATTCATTTACCACTTTATAAGCCATATCCATATCGCGGAAATTATTAAATGAAAGTTCTTTTCCCTGTAACTGATCAAAGCCCTTCATTGCTCCGTTTTTGGTTTTATCTACATAAAAAGCCGCCTTCTGGTGCGGATTTTCACCATATCTTAAATCTTCTACCTTTTCATAGGAAACCGGAAGATATTGAGGATAATCATCCTGTAAAATATAAGAAGCAATCGCAGCATCGTAAGCAGAGGTCAGATCGAACACCTTGCCCGCCAGTAATTTCCGGGTAGCCTGGGAAGTATCTCCGCTTTCCGTAATTTCACGGGTCACTAATTCATAATCTTCGATCTGGGAAATCACGGTTACCGATTTAAAATTCTTTGCAGCAGACCGCAGCATGGAAGGTCCGCCTATATCAATAAACTCGATCATTTCCGGCTCTGATAGTCCTGTATTCATTTTTTCAAAAAAA
>JAVBRH010000090.1:0-11086 GCA_031548225.1 Apibacter sp. | reverse complement strand
ATTATCGTTATTTTACTAAACCCTGTCATGAAGAAACTGATGCATGGAGTAAAATAAATAAGATACAGATTCCTTATCCTGATTTTAGATTTAGCATTTCATCCCGATTTCTAATCGGCTGACTTTATTTATGGCTTGTTTAAAGTTCTCTCGTAAAATCATTACACCCTAAAAAGATAATTTTTTGCTCTATTTCTTTTGTTTAATCGTTTAAACAAAAGTTAGGGCTTTAAAATTACTGTTTTTTATATGTGATAACATTTATTTTTTACCTTGAAAATAAATGGAGTAGTAAAATGAATTAATCCTTTGTTTTGTATTATTTTTTGAAATTTATCAATTTCAAGAAATATCGGGCTTCAAACTATTGATTGTCTATATTTTAAAACCCATTCATTGATCTATTTTTCAGTAATTTCGAAAGATCGATTTATACATCCCTCTCTAAAGTTTCAGGGAATCTACAAAAATGGAAAGATAATTTTAATAAGAATAAATAATAACCAAATAAAGTTAGCGAAAACATTTTATTTTCTTCTATATTTTCACAATACGAATTTAACTCTTTTGTAGGAAACCAAAATAATCTATCTAATAAAACTAAATATTCATTTCCATCGGTATGTGGAACATAAAAAATATTAGTTATTTTCTGAGACCGCAATTCAATAAGAAAAGGATGTAATCTTTCTTGACTAAATGATACTGCCTCCTTTAATTTAATAACATAATCATTTAAATCTATTATTGGTGCAAATATACATTCTTTTTTATTAAAAGCATGATGATTTTCATCGCTTATATCACATGTATTAGATAAAATAATAGAATCACTGTAACCTTTTTCAAACTCTAAAGTACTGTCATTAAAATGAGGAAATCTAATTTCTTTAATAAAATCTGATTGTTTAAAATATTGACATGAATAAGTTGTTGTAAATTTATCATAATCTATATCCCTTCCATTAGAGGAAAATTGCAAAAGAGCATCCTTTAAACGAGATTTTTGAATCGATGTTAAATAATCCGGAAGTAATAATTCTAAATTTTCACCAAAAGACATTATCTTCTTCCTTTTAAAGTTGGCTTTTTCTTTATTGATTCAAAAAATACTTCATCTAATATTTCTTTTTCTAACTCATCTAAAGACCTAGATTCTTTAAATATACCATTTGCTATATTTAAAAGAATAGCTTGATTTTTGTTGAATATTTTTTGAGCTTCAAAATATTCAAAAGTATAATCTATATTTATATCATTAAAATTATGTAAATCATTATTACTATGTAAAAGATAAGTAAATAATTCTACTTCTTTTTTACTAGGACTACAAACTTCTGCTGAGGAATTACACAAAGTGTACCCTAATTCATTATCAATATTTTGTATACTTGGAGAGAATGAAAATATCATAAACTTTGTTTTAACGAGTCTGTAATAGAGTTCTCAAATAAATCTCTTACTGGTAAATGACATGAATCTATTATATCTAAAATAGTATCATTATTGATGTCTTTAGCATCTAAAAATGACCCACACTCTAAATGTATAAATCTTTTATCTAATGTTTGTTCGATAATTAAATTGCCTCTTAATAACAATAAAATTCCATTATCTATTTTAAATATTCTTTGAAATTTTGAATCTACCTCAACATAATCATCTATTTCTAAGTCATTTAAGCATTTTAAATAATCTGAAATCTTGTTGTTGTTTTCAAAATTAAATCTATTCAAGTATACTACATTACACCTAAATCTCCCATAACCTAAATTTAATTCTCTATATTTGTTAAACATAGGCTTAATAAATTCTCTAGAGAAATTATCCCACCCATTATACTTTACAGAATGAAAAGACACTCTATTTTTAGATAAAATTATCGCATTATTTTTAATAGGGTTTTTGAAAATAAATTGATCCTCCGTTTCTTGAGATGCTATTTTTGATTTGATATCTTGCCCATCCCCTATTGTAATTTGTATACCTTTTCTTTCAACTTTATCAGTAAAGCCTAAAACTTTAATCTTATCATAAAAAATACCAAAGCAAGTACTATCCCAATTTTGTTGTTCGTCAATAAAATGGAATCCACAATTAACCTCCAATAAATGTTCATTTTTATATATTCGATTTGTAAACATATTTTTATTAATCAGTTCTTGATTTTATAATCTAAATGCACGATAATATTATTAATTTTAAAAATGTGAAACATTTTTAATAATATAAAATTATTACTGAGAAGTATTTAATTAAAATACAATGTAAAGATATAAAAATAACTAATAGAAAATCAAACTCATTTTAAGAATAACAAATAATTAACTAATAATACCCAATTTAAAAATCAAACCTTCATCTTTTTCAATATTTCTATTCTGAAAAAGTAACAATCTTCCGACTCATCTTCTAGTTTTCATCAATATTTAATTTTACAATATAGTACTTTAAAAATAGCTAAGTTAAAAAAGTAAGTATTTAATATTCTAAATGCTTTTCTTATAAAAATTCAAACTACTCTTATACCTCCGATTTATTCTTTCATTAAGATTATCTATTTTGTGTTATTGGGAAAATCCTAGTATCTTTGTTTTCGCATAATATCTTACCCAATTCGGGCGATAAATATACTATCATGAAATACAGAAGAATACTTTTAAAACTTAGCGGTGAAGCCCTGATGGGGGAACAGCAGCATGGAATAAGCCCCGAAATCCTTCAGAATTATTCAGAGCAAATCAAAGAAATAGTTCATTTAGGAGTAGAAGTAGCCATTGTTATCGGAGGAGGAAATATTTTTAGAGGTGTAGCCGGTGCAGCAACGGGCATAGACCGGGTACAGGCTGACTATATGGGAATGTTGGCGACCGTAATTAACGGCATGGCGTTGCAAAGCTCTTTAGAAGCCATCGGAATACAAACCCGTTTACAAACTTCCATCCGGATGGAGCAAATAGCCGAACCTTTTATCAAACGAAAGGCCGACCGGCATCTGGAAAAGGGAAGAGTGGTTATTTTTGGAGCAGGTACGGGAAATCCTTATTTTACGACAGATACGGCAGCTACCCTGAAAGCTATTGAAATAAATGCGGAAATTATCTTAAAAGGTACCCGGGTTGATGGTATTTATAATACGGATCCTGAGAAAGATAAAAATGCGGTGAAGTTCAACAGTATCTCTTTTGAAGAAGTTTATGCAAAGGGACTTAAGATAATGGATATGACTGCCTTTACCTTAAGCCAGGAAAATAAGATCCCTATTATTGTCTTTGATATGAACAAACCGGGGAACCTCCGGAAAATCGTAGAAGGCAAAGAAGTAGGAACTTTAGTTACCATTTAATTAATTAATATTCTATATTTGCAGGGCAACTTTTATCTTATAAATGATATGGAAGAATTAGAATTAATTATTGATACTACTAAGGAAAGTATGGAAGCTTCAATAAAGCACCTGGAAGCTGCTTTTAACAAAATTCGTGCAGGAAGAGCCAATCCGGCCATGCTGCAAACCATCTTGGTTGAATATTACGGAGCCCCTACCCCTTTGTCCCAAGTTGCAAATATTTCAGTCCCTGACGGAATGACTTTGAGCATTCAGCCGTGGGAAAAAACCACTTTAAATGCCATTGAAAAAGCTATTTTTCAGGCTAATCTGGGCTTTACCCCTAATAATAACGGAGAAACCATCATTATCTCTATTCCTCCGTTAACAGAAGAAAGAAGAAAAGATTTGGCAAAACAGGCTAAATCGGAGTGTGAAAACACAAAAATCGGAATTCGAAAAGCCCGGCAGGAAGCTAATTCGGATATTAAAAAGGTGGAAAGTCTGTCTGAAGACCAAAAAAAGGACGGAGAAGAAAAAATTCAGGTTATGACAGATAAATATATAAAACTGAGCGAAGATCATCTGGAAAAAAAGGAAAAAGAAATAATGACTGTTTAAGTAAATTATTTTCACTTATAAAAGTCGGTTTCTTACAAGGTAGAAAACCGACTTTTTCATCTATAACTTTAAGAACAACGAAAAAAATGTCAAAAAAAATAAGTGTCATAGGGTTGGGATTAATAGGAGGATCTATGGCGTTGGATTTGAAAAAAAACGGCTTTGCCTCTGAAATTATAGGAGTGGATAAATCCCGTATTCATGAGGAGCAGGCTTTGGAATTGGGTATTGCCGATAAAATCCTGCCTTTGGAAGAAGCTATTCAAAATTCCGATCTGGTTATTCTATCCACTCCTGTAGATGCCAGTCTTACCCTTCTCCCTCAAATTTTAGATATTCTTCCGCCTAATGCTATCGTTACGGATGTAGGATCCACCAAATCTTCCCTGATCCACACAGTAAAAAATCATCCCAACCGGAAATCGTATGTGCCTTCCCACCCTATGGCAGGAACAGAATACAGCGGACCTACAGCAGCCTTTCATGGTCTGTTTAAAGACCGGGTGGCAATTATCTGTAATTCTGAGGAATCTTTACCTAAAGCTGTGAATATAATTTCCGAAATGTATTTTCATCTGGGTTCCCGGTTAATTCTTATGGATTCAAAATCTCATGATGAGCATGTTGGTTATGTTTCTCATCTTTCCCATGCTATTTCTTATGCCCTGGCTGTCGCCGTTCTGGAAAAGGAAAAAGATGATGCTGCCATATTCAACCTTGCTGCCGGGGGGTTTGCTTCTACCGTTCGTCTGGCTAAAAGCTCCGTGGATATGTGGCTGCCTATTTTTGAACAAAACTCCAAGTATATTCTCCCTATTATCGACATCTATCTGGAAAAACTTTCTCAATTCAAATCTTATTTGGAAAAAGGCGAAACCGATAAACTTTCCGATTTTATAAAGGAAGCAAACCGGATAAAAGATAAACTGGAGAAAAAGTAATCTATTTTTGATTTTAGACTGACGAATTACGATTGACTATTGCAGATTTTTCAATAGTCAATAGCTTTTAGATAAGATATAAGGTTATCAATCGTACTTTTTACTTTGTACATTTTACAACCCATAGCTTTTAGAGAGATTTCTCATTCTTCGAAATGACAAACAATCGGCACATTGGCATA
The DNA here is from genome assembly GCA_031548225.1 of Apibacter sp. Classification (GTDB taxonomy): domain Bacteria; phylum Bacteroidota; class Bacteroidia; order Flavobacteriales; family Weeksellaceae; genus Apibacter. The sequence goes on along the minus strand of JAVBRH010000090.1, from coordinate 6,014 downwards.
TCAACTCATTGACATATTAGTAATTAACAAATCAACAATCGTAAATTTATTTTCTAATTTGATTTATTTATCAAAATCGTTGGGATACCTTTTTTTTACCTTTTCCACCGCCTGAAGTACTTTTATTTCATTTATCTTTTGAAATTCATTGAGTCTTTGAGTGATTTCTTCTGAAAAGGGAGAAAGAATACGGGCAGCCAGTAATCCTGCATTTTTAGCTGCATTTAAAGCTACGGTTGCCACCGGTATTCCGTTAGGCATTTGCAGGATAGAAAGAATAGAATCCCAACCGTCAATGGAATTGGAAGATTTAATCGGCACTCCTATCACCGGAAGAGAAGTCTGGGAGGCGACCATCCCTGGGAGATGAGCTGCACCTCCGGCTCCAGCAATAATTACCTTCAATCCTCTTTCATAAGCAGACTGTGCATATTCTGCCATACGTCCGGGCGTCCGGTGAGCAGAAACAATAGTCAGTTCATAAGGTATCTGTAATTCCTTCAGCATTTCCGCTGCCTGTTCCATAACAGGAAGATCACTATCACTTCCCATAATAATCCCGACTAAAGCTGTACTCATTTTGATATAACTTTTATATTAGACTTTATAAATTGTATTTTTTCTTCCACTTCCGGCTTATTTTTTCCCAACACCGTAACATGTCCCATTTTTCTTCCGGGTTTAGTTATTTTTTTTCCATACACATGTACATAGGTTTCTGGCAGGGACACCAGCTGTTCCAGTCCTGAGTATTCCGCTTCTCCTTCATATCCTTGTTCTCCGATTAAGTTTACCATAGCGGAAAATTCCCGTGTGGAAACATCCCCCAAAGGCAGACCGGCTAAAATCCGGAGCATCTGATCATATTGGGAAGACAAACTGGCTTCAATAGTCTGATGTCCGCTGTTATGAACACGGGGAGCTATTTCGTTAATCAAAACCGTTTCATCCTTCAACAAGAATAATTCAATACAGAAAATTCCCGATGTCCGGAACGAATCCACCGCTTTCAAACTGATTTTTTTTGCCTTTTCTGCTATTTCCGGTTTTATTTCCGCAGGAGAAAACAAATAATCCACCAGGTTTAACTTCTCATCAAATACCATTTCCACCACATCAAAAACCTGCATTTCTCCTTCTTCATTTTTGGAAACTAAAACTGAAAGTTCTTTTTCTATTACCTCTGCTTTTTCTATTACTGAAGGTTCATCCCATACCCGTTCCAGTTCCGCTTCATTATGAATCAACTGAACTCCTTTCCCGTCATAGCCTCCCACTCTCAGTTTCTGAACAAAAGGAAAACACAGAGAGGAGTGATTCATCAGTTCTTTCTTTCCTTCCACTAAATAAAAATCAGCAGTAGGAAGATCATATTTTTTATAAAACTCCTTTTGCAGTCCTTTATCTTTTATCGTCTCCAGACACTCCGGGCTGGGAATAATCTTTTTCCCTTGTTTCCGGAGTTCTTTCAACGCTTCCACGTTCACATTCTCTATTTCAATACTAATTACGTCCTTATCCTTTCCAAAATCCAATACAGTTTGATATTCTTTGAAATTTCCCTGAGTGAAATAATCCCGGAATACCGAGCAGGGAGCCTGACCGTCAGGCTCTAAAAAATAAACCTCGTAAGGATAATTCATCGCATTCTGCATAAACATACGCCCTAACTGTCCTCCTCCTAAAATACCTATTTTCATCTATTTTATTTATCGTTCATTTGAGATACAAATATAAGGATTCATGAAATTAAACCAGATAACTGAAAATACTATCAGATAACCGATGATATGATTTACCCTGTAATTATTTAATCTGAATCAAAAATTCTTCTTTAGGGTGACGTACTTTTGCCAGCTTTACCAGCCAGTCATTTGCCTCTTCACGATAACCTAATGGTAAAAGAGTTACACTTTTAAGTCCTTTTTCCTTTAAATTTAAAAGTTTATCTAATTCTTTGCTATCAAATCCTTCCATAGGTGTTGCATCGACTTTCAGCTCTGCCGCCGCCGCAATGGCCAATCCGAAAGAAATATAAGCCTGATGGGCAGTATGAACGAAATTTGTCTCGTCAGGACGATTTAAATACGCGGATTTTAAAAAATTGGTGTATTCCTGATATGTATTTTCCGGCTGCTGCCTGTTTTGGGTTATATGGCCGTAAATACGGTCTATTCTTCCCTCCGTATAGTTGTCCCAGGCAGCAAAAACCAACAAATGAGAACAGTCTGCAATTTGTTTTTGATTGTATGCTATGGGAACTATTTTTTCTTTTATTTCCTGATTGGTAATCTCTATTATCTTGAAAGGCTGTAACCCGGAGGAAGTCGGAGCCAGCCAGGCTGCTTCTATGATTTGATCAACTAAGGATTGCTCTACTTTCTTTGACGGATCAAATTTTTTAGTGGCATATCTCCACTGTAAGGCTTTTAATAACTCCATTTTTTTATTTCTTTTTAGATATTCTATTTTATCCTGAAACAAATATACTAAAAACCAAAAAAGGAAATCCCTAAGAACCTCCTTTTTTAGATAATAATATTATAAAATAACTACAACTTCAAATTTGAAAATGGAAATCCTCCCTCTCTCTCCTTCTCTTATAACCCTATCTCCTAATTGACCATTCTGCCTTCTATTTAGTTAAATAGCAAATATCAAACCAATCTGTATTATCCTAAGTTTTAAGTACTATATTAAGCCCTTACTCTCTCTCTCAACTATTCAAAATTACTTTATCTAATTCATAAAAAATCACAATGAAACTCTAATTATTTGTTAATTACAGATATACTCAGGAAAGTAATAAAAATCGGCAAATGCACTTCTAAGCATAAATATTCTTACTTTATAGTTGGATTTTCAAAGCAGGGTATCGTACCTTTGCCGTTTCAACTCAAAAATACTCCTTATTCGCACAATCAAATGATCGAACTAAAAAACATTACTAAAATATTTGAGCAAAAAGGCAAAAAGATACCTGTTTTAAATGATATTTCCTTATCCGTTCCTGAAGGGAAAATCTTGGGAGTAATCGGAGAATCAGGAGCCGGAAAAAGCACTCTAATCCGGTGTGTAAACCTGTTAGAAAGACCCTCTTCCGGAGAAGTCTGGGTAAACCAAAAAAACTTAATGGATTTATCCGGCTCTCAGCTTATAACAGAAAGAAGGAATATCGGAATGATTTTTCAGCATTTCAATCTTTTATCTTCCCGGACAGTCTATGGAAATATCGCTTTTCCACTGGAATTAAACCATACCCCAAAGACAGAAATAAAAAAACGGGTAACCGAATTACTTGAACTGGTGGGATTAAGCGATAAAATGTATAATTATCCTGCTACCCTTTCCGGAGGACAAAAACAGCGGGTTGCCATAGCCCGGACTCTTGCCAGTAATCCTAAAATACTGTTGTCCGATGAAGCAACCAGTGCACTGGATCCTTCCACTACCCATTCCATTTTATCTCTGCTAAAAGACATTAATAAACAACTTCATATCACCATTTTGCTGATTACCCACGAAATGAATGTAGCAAAAGAAATTTGTGATGAAATTGCTGTAATCAATAACGGAAAGCTTATCGAAAAAGGAGGCGTAGCCGATATTTTCTCTAACCCGAAAACCGAATTAACCCAGCGTTTCATCGCCTCTTCACTTCATATAGAAGTTCCGGCGGAATACAAGGAACGATTAGTTTCTTCTCCTCAAGAAAACAAACACCCTCTGCTGAAATTGCAAATAACGGGAAATACCGTGGATGAGCCGGTTTTATCCGAAATAGCCCGACAATTTCAGGTTGACAGTAATATTATCAGCGCTCAGATGGATCATGCCGGAGGAATAAAATTCGGAGTGATGCTGACCGAATTGGCAGGCACTCATGAGCAGGAACAACAGGCTATTGAATATTTAAAAAGTAAAAATATAAAAGTAACTATAACAGGATATGTCTGATTCTATGATTGAACTTTTAATAAAAGGAACCGGAGAAACAATTATCATGACGTTTGTTTCCGGTTTTTTCGGATTTATTTTGGGCCTTCCTGCCGGAATTTTACTCTTCATCACCCGGAAAGGGCAGATAAAGGAAAATCCCGGTATAAACCACACTCTATCCATCTTAGTAAATATATTCCGCGCTATTCCCTTTATTATTCTGATTGTATGGATGATTCCCTTTACCCGGATGATTGTAGGCACTTCTATTGGGGTATCTGCCGCCCTTGTTCCTTTGAGTATCGGGGTTGCTCCCTTTATTGCGCGAATGGTGGAAAACAGCCTGCTGGAAGTTCCTTCCGGATTAATTGAAGCTTCAAAAGCCATGGGTGCAACCTCCTTCCAAATCGTTAAAAAAGTTCTGCTCCCAGAAGCCCTGCCTTCACTGATTAATTGTGCTTCCATTACCCTGATTACCCTAGTGGGATATTCCGCTATGGGAGGGGCCGTCGGAGCGGGAGGCCTGGGACAGATCGGGTATCAATACGGATATGTGGGATATGATATAACCATCATGAACACCGTATTAATCTTATTGGTGTTATTGGTATTTGCCATTCAGTTTACAGGAGATTACCTGTCCAGGAAAGTAAACCATAGATAATTTAATTCATATATTTGTATCTATAAAATACTAATCTTCTTGATGAAGTTATTAAAACTAAGCAGGAAAAGGTCAAAATATTGAAAAACAAAAATAGCCAGTAATTATTTATCTATGAAAAGAATACTACCCATGTTCTTTATTTTGTTTGCAGGGGTACTTTATGCACAAAAACCTGCTTCTGTTTTTGCTTCTGATAATTTTGTATTAAAAGGAGAAATGGTTCTTTACCTGAAAAATGGAGAAGTAAAAAATGGGGAATATAAAATAAGGGGAAAAGATATTAAAGACTCAGATATTTCATATCAGGATATTGACTCCATCGTTTATAATGGAGGGGTTTATCAGTATGTCAATGTGAAAACTGGAGAAGAATATCCTGTAAAGACTTTATTATTGGAAGTGGATAACATGAATAATACAGGAGGATATTTAAAAAATAAAAAAATAGCTTTCTACAAAGGCAGATTAAGAGAAAAGGTCAATTTTCCCTATGACCCTCGAAATACAGTAGTAGAAAACAGCTATATGATAAAAGAGGGAATGGATGTAGCCGTTAAATTTGAAGAGAATGAAAAGTTTATTGAAAAATATTTTTCGGATTGCCCTGCTTTAATAAAACTTACACAAACCAGTATGAAGGTAAATGTCATTACACCCCCTAATGTTTTTAGGATATATAAATGGTGTCAATAGTTGTTCGTTATGATTTATTTATAGTCTGCTAATTATTTTATCCAGTACTTTACAAAATAAATTCATTGGGTCATTTTTTTGACTTTTCACAGACTTTTCCTCAATTTCTCTTTCATGTAAAATATATTCAAAAGCCTGACACCATCTCAAATTCTCCTCATATTTATTTAACTTTTCTCTATAATTTTGTTTATTCATGTCTACAAATAGTTTAATTACAGCACTAATTGTAATAAAAATTATGGCCCAAAGCATAATATAATAAAATAAATCTTCTTTAGTCTTAATTTCTCCTACATTAAAAAATACTCCAATTGGTATATTTATATTTATAAGAGAGATGAAAGAAATAATTACAGTAACAACCCCTATTAATGTGGAATAATCAAGTCTGGGCTTATCTATTAAATCATATTTTATTAGACTTAAATGAAAATTAATTTCTTTGGTAGAAATATCTTGATACTTTATTTCTAATTGTTCAAACCAATATTTTTTGATATAATAATTCCCCCAATCTATTCCTTTAAATAGGGTTTTATTAATCATCCCACCTAAAATTATTTCAGGTTTGTATTCTGGTATTTTTTCTTGTATTATTTTAATTCTACTTTTTCTATAATTACAAGTTAGCCATAACCAGACAATTAAAATGAATAAAAATAATCCTATAAACACCATGTTTAAGATAAACTTAATGTTTATAGATTGTATA
>JAVBRH010000016.1:0-3975 GCA_031548225.1 Apibacter sp. | reverse complement strand
CGTTAATGAAATCGGCGGTTTCCATTTTCTTTTTTCCTTCCGGCTGTACGGTTTTCGGAAAATAAAAACCATCTTTTGCCACTATTTTTAAAGTCTTTTTTCCTTCTATTATAACGGTTCCTATGGGAAGTATATGTTTTTCTGTTTTATAATGTCCCTGATATATTTTCAGGATTTTGGACTGTCCGTTTGCCAGTAAACGGGTAAAGGCGACCGGATAAGGACTTAGTCCGCGGATTAAATTATGTATTTTTTCTAAGGACTCGTTCCAGTTAATCTGGCAGTCTTCCTTGAAAATCTTCGGAGCATATTTATATTCCGTTCCCTCTTCCAAAACTTGTTTTTGGGGTTTTAAAGTTCCTTCCGCCAGTCTGTCCAAAGTCTCTACTACCAGTTTTTTTCCTGTTTCCCGCAATTTATCGTGCAGGTTTCCTGCATCGTCCTCTTCTGTGATTTTGGTTTTTGCCTGGAGCAGGATCTCCCCGGTGTCGATTTTATCGTCAATAAAGAAAGTGGTTACCCCAGTTTCTTTATCACCGTTTATAATGGCGAAATTGATAGGAGCAGCCCCCCGGTATTGGGGTAGTAAAGAGGCGTGAAGGTTGAAAGTGCCTAAGGAAGGTATCGACCAGATTTCTTTGGGAAGCAGACGAAAGGCTACTACTACGATAACATCCGGATTAAGGTTTTGTAATTGTGTTATAAATCCGGGATCTTTCATTTTTTCCGGTTGGAACAGCGGCAGATGATGTTCTGCTGCATATTTTTTCACAGCGGATTCTGCGAGTTTTTGTCCTCTTCCGGCAGGTTTATCCGGAACGGTTACTACTCCTATTATTTTATGACGGGATTTTCTTATCTCATCTAAAGGGGCGACTGCAAATTCAGGAGTACCCATATATACCACTTTCAATGATTTTTTTTCCATAAATTCAATCTCTCGGCTGTTTCTAAAACACAAAGGTACTAAATTGTTACGGGTGTTGCGGGGCTTTATCTATTCGAAAGGAAATTATTCCTGTTTTTTTGCGGAATATCTCTCTGAAAAATTGATTATTAAAAAAAAACTCTTATATTTGCAATCCGAAAAAAATTAAAAAACGAATATTTTATGTATGCAATTGTAGAGATAGCAGGGCTTCAATACAAAGTTGAGCAAGACCAGAAATTGTTCGTGAACCGTCTTCAGGCTAATGTCGGTGATGAGGTTACCTTTGACAAGGTATTACTTACAGATAACGGTTCCGTAACAGTGGGCGCCCCGGTTATAGACGGAGTGGCAATAGTCGCTAAGGTATTAGACCATGTAAAAGGAGATAAAGTGATTGTTTTCAAAAAGAAAAGAAGAAAAGGATATAAAGTGAAAAATGGTCACAGACAACAATACACTCAAATTCAGGTTCTTTCCATAGGGGGTGCGGCTCCTAAAAAAGCGGCAAAAAAGGCAGCTCCTAAAAAAGCAGCAGCAGAAGCTGAGGTAAAAGAAGAAACAAAAACAGAAGAATAGATTTTAATTTAATTAAAAAGAAATTATAGCATGGCACACAAGAAGGGGGTAGGTAGCTCCAAAAACGGTAGAGAATCACACTCCAAAAGATTGGGAGTGAAAATTTTCGGCGGCCAGGAAGCCAAAGCAGGTAACATCTTAGTAAGACAAAGAGGTACAGTACACCATCCGGGGAATAATGTAGGAATCGGAAAGGATCATACTTTATTTGCTCTTACGGACGGAGTAGTAGTTTTCAGAAAAAAACAAGATAACCGTTCTTTTGTTTCTATCCAGCCTAAAGAGGCTCAGGCATAAGAAAATAAGAATTTACAATATAAAATCCGGTCAGGTATCTGACCGGATTTTTAATTTTTATAAAAGGAAGTTAATTTTTATAATTTAAAAATTTTCAAGGCGTTTTCCGTGGTTATTTCTGCTACCTTTTCCAAAGGAATTTCATAGATGTCGGAGAGTTTATCGGCCACTAATTTAACATAAGCAGATTCATTTCTTTTTCCCCTGTAAGGCGCCGGAGCTAAATAAGGAGAATCGGTTTCCAGAACTATATGTTTTAAGGGGACTTCTTTTATAAACTGGTCTATTTTTCCGTTTTTAAAGGTAATTACTCCTCCGATTCCTAAAGAAAAGCCTAAATCAACCACTTCTTTTGCCTGTTCTAAGTTTCCGGTAAAACAATGAAAAATCCCGTATAATTCCGGTGATTTTTCTTCTTGTATTATTTCCAATACTTCTTCAAATGCTTCTCTCACATGGATAACAATGGGAAGCTGATATTCTTTTGCCCATTGTATCTGCTGCCGGAATGCTTTCTGCTGGATTTCCAGCGTGAAAGTGTCCCAATACAGATCCAACCCGATTTCTCCTATTGCTGCAAAGGATTCTTCTTCCAGTTTTTGTTTGACGAAGGCTAATTCTTTTTCATAACTATCCGGTTTCACATCGCAAGGATGAAGCCCCATCATCAGGAACATATTTTTGGGATACCGGTTTTTCAATTCCACCATTTGGGGATAATAGGAAGAATCTATGGAAGGAAGATAAAACTGTTTTACTCCGGTTTCTATTGCCCTTTGTATGGTTTCATCACGGTCTTCGTCAAATTGTTTCAGGTATAGATGAGTGTGGGTATCTATCAGATGCATGGATAGTAATTTTTACTGTAAAGTTACCCATTTTTATATGAGTTGTTTGTTTAAATTTTTTGTCTAATCAAAAAAGAGGAGTTCTAAATTAAACAGTTTTGTTATTTATTACCATTAAAAATTCATGAACGTTTCTTATTTCCGTTATATTATTATCAATCATTATTTTCATTGGATATTTTTCATTGAATATTAGCTGATTGGGATGAATATTTATTAAAGAAGAATCAGTCAACATAGTATTCTCTAATGATGTATTAATGATTGTAAGTTTTTCCAATTTAGATTTATTAAAAAAGGACCATCCCAAATTAGAATCAGCTATATTGCAATTATTTAAAGCAATATTATTAAACTCAGTTTTTGTCAGGTTTACGTTTTTGAAATTACAATTATAAAATTCACAATCGTAAAATTCACTTTTTCGAAGGGATATGTTTATAAAGGTTACATGATCAAAAATACAGTTAAAAAAATAAGATCCCCCCAAATTATTATTTCTTAATATAATATTCTTAAAATTAAATTTTTCGTATATACTTGAATTAATATCTTTCATCATTAGTTACTTACATAATCAAGGTTTTCACTATTTCATAATAATTTAATCAAAAACATTAAATGCAGATTTTGAAGTTAGCTTAAATATATCAATGATTTATTTTTAAGCTTTCAATTCATTCATTATTTTATCTGGTATAATTTCCTTTGCATTGCGTCCTGCATTGTTTTTTATCGTTAAATCTGCCCCGTTTCTATATAATGTTTTCAAATTATTTAAATTTTTTCCTCCTTTTCAATTCATAATACAAACCCAGGCAGGTGTATTCCCATGTTCATCCTGAATATTTAAATCGGCTTTGTTTTTAACGAGTAAATTTAAACTATCCTCATGGGCTTCTTGTGCAGCAAAATGTAGAGCGGTATATCCTTCATTATCCGTAGCATTAATATCTGCCCCATTTTCAATTAACCATTTCATCAAATCAACATTGTTGCAAAATGCAGCATTAAGTAAAGAAGTTCTTCCTAATTCATCTTTTAAATCAATATCCGTTTTGTTTAAAAACTCTATTACCGAATTATTATTTTTATTCTGTATGAAAATAAATAAATTGTTAATGTTTGTTTTCATTGTAACTTATGGTTAATAAATAAAAAACTTTTTTTTAACTCTATAGTTAAGTATCATAGTTTTTGAATTTGAAGATAAGAATTTATGTAAAGATAATTATAAAGTAGTTTGTAAGATTAAAAATTAGGTTAGACTTTGTAGACTTAAACAATAGGTGTTCTATTTTTCAATGTTACCCTTTAAAATCA
>JAVBRH010000097.1:0-5376 GCA_031548225.1 Apibacter sp. | reverse complement strand
AAAGTAGTGAACGGAACTATCAAAAAAGGACAAAAGGTGAAATTCATGGCGACCGGTAAGAGTTATGATGCTGATGAAATAGGAACATTAAAGTTGAATCAGGTGCCCAAAAACGTTATCCAGTGTGGTGATGTGGGTTATATTATAAGTGGTATTAAGGAAGCAAGAGAAGTAAAAGTGGGAGATACCATTACTTCTGCTGAGAATCCAGCGGCAAAGGCTATTGAAGGATTTGAAGAAGTAAAACCGATGGTTTTTGCCGGAATTTATCCGGTAGATACCGAAGAATATGAATTATTACGTTCAGCGCTCGAAAAACTACAACTCAATGATGCATCCCTGGTTTTTGAACCGGAATCTTCAGCAGCTCTGGGATTTGGTTTCCGTTGCGGCTTCCTGGGAATGCTCCATATGGAGATTATTCAGGAACGTCTGGAAAGGGAGTTTAAAATGACTGTAATTACTACTGTTCCCAATGTTTCTTACAATGCCTATCTGAATAAAGATCCGGAAAAAGCAATCCCGGTACATAATCCTTCCGAACTTCCGGAGCCTACACTTCTAAACAGGGTAGAGGAACCATATATTAAAGCTTCCATCATCACTAAATCCGACTTTGTTGGTTCAGTAATGACGCTTTGTATTGAAAAAAGGGGGGAATTAACCAATCAATCTTACCTAACTACGGACCGGGTGGAACTGATCTTCCAAATGCCCTTAGCGGAGGTGGTGTTTGATTTTTATGACCGGTTAAAAACGATTTCTAAAGGATATGCGTCTTTTGATTACTCACCAAGTGGAATGAAAACTTCCAAATTGGTTAAGGTAGATATTCTTATTAACAGCGAACCTGTAGATGCTCTTTCTGCATTAATTCATCAGGACAATGCCTATTATATAGGAAAGAAGATGTGTGAAAAACTTCGGGAGCTTATTCCGAGACAGCAATTTGATATTCCTATTCAGGCGGCAATTGGGGCTAAAATCATTGCGAGGGAAACCATAAAAGCTCTTAGAAAAGATGTTACGGCCAAATGTTATGGTGGAGATATTTCCCGGAAAAGGAAATTGCTTGAGAAACAAAAGGAAGGAAAAAAACGCATGCGGCAAATAGGGAGGGTGGAAGTTCCTCAATCGGCCTTTTTGGCTGTGTTGAAAATTAATGATTAAATTTATTTTAATCATCGCTATTGCCCTGATTTCCAAAAAACGGCTGTTAAACCTTTCTTTCACCTCATCTAGGTGTTGTGCAAATAAGAAAATAATGCCAAAAAAAATCTCTTTAATATAGCGCAATAGTTATAAATTTTTGTTAATAATATAAAAAAATAATCTAAATTAAAAATAATTTATTAATTTAGATTTACTAAAAAATTTTTCACGCCATGATGTTTGATAAAATCCTAGAAAAAGTGAATGAGATCATTCCTCTTTCTAAAGAAGAAAAAGAATACTTAAAATCGATCTTACGGTTCAAAAAAGTTAATAAGCGGGAATTTCTGTTAAAGCAGGGAGAGATTGAAGATAGTTATTATTTTGTGATTTCAGGATGTTTACGAAGTTATATTAATGACAAAAAGGGAGTGGAGCAGGTATTGCAATTCTCCTCTAAAGGATGGTGGATAGCAGACAATGAGAGCATCCTTTTCAATAAACCTACCAAAATTAATATTGTAGCTGCCTTAGACTCAGAGGTTTTAATCTTATCAAAAACGACGAAAGAAGAATCTATAAAGAAATTTCCCAGACTGGAAAAATATTATAGTGAGGGATTGGAAAGATCCGTTATTTTTCTTCGTAACCGGTTAAATGAGATTTTAAGTTTGTCGGCAGAAGAACGATATATGGATTTTTGTAAGAGATTTCCCGGACTCAAAGATGTTATTTCACAGAAACATATTGCGTCTTATATCGGGGTAACTCCTGAATTTTTCAGCTCTATGAAAAAGAGATTGAAAGAAGTACATTAAAACTGGAAGATTTTTCCGGATTGCTTTTGAAAATAATCTAAAAGCCTTGTGCTTCATGAAATTAAACCTATATTTGTGTATGGATTTAGTAAAACATAGTATCAGGGTACTTAGAGATACGTATTGTATTACTCTTCCTGCTTTGGGGAAATTTGAGCTGCTTTTCGAATCAGTAAGGACTGATCCTGAAACCCGGAAAAATTATCCTCCCGGTTATCAGATACTCTTTTCCCAGCAACATAACTTAAATGATGATTCCTTAATCCGGGAAATTGCAGCATCAGAATCCCAAGATGCGGAACAGGTAAAAAAAGAAGTAAATGAAATTATTTCAAACTGGAAAAACCGGTTGAAATCAGAAGGAAGCCTAAAATTAGACGGATGGGGAATTTTTACTTCCCATAAGGAAAAAATTGAATTTCAAATGGGGGATGATTGTATTTTTAAATTTAAAAACTTCGGACTTCCTATTGTATAAGTATCAATCCTAATTTTATATTTCTAATAGATGAAATCAAAGACTCCTTCAGAATCGAAGACCATAATGACTACTATTGTTCTTACCAGTGAAACCAATGCCTATGATAATATGTTTGGCGGGGATCTGCTGTCTTTAATGGATCGGGCTTGTGCTATTGCGGCTCAGAGGCATGCGGAAGCCAAGGTGGTAACGGCTTCTGTAAATCATGTTTCTTTTTCCATCCCTATTCCTGTTGGGAGTACAGTAGAGGTTGTTGCCAAAGTTTCCAAATCCTTCGGTTCTTCTATGGAGGTATTTGCGGATGTCTGGATTGATGACGCTTTAAACCAGATAAAAACAAAAACCAATGAAGGGATATATACTTTTGTAGCCCTGGATGAGAATATGAGGCCTAAAAAAGTCCCGGAATTAACTCCTGAGACGGAAGAAGAAATTTTACGTTTTAAGGGAGCCCAGCAAAGACGGGAACTTTCCCTGCTTTTATCCGGGAGGCTCGACCCTTCCGAAGCTCATGAGCTTAAAAAACTTCTGGATAAAATTTAATGTCTTTTATGGTTTTTCTTTAAAAGGAAGAAGTTCAAATTTCTTTCCATCAAAAACCGCATAAGTAAAATATGTAATCCAGTCCCCTAAATTGATATAGTGGCTGTTTTCTCCTATTTCCAAATCCATAGGCAGATGACGGTGTCCGTAGATAAAATAATCATATCTCTTTTCCTTTAATTTTTCTTTGGAAAAAAGAATAAGCCATTCGTTTTCTTCCCCCAGAAATTTCACATCTTCTTCCCCACTGATCAGTTTATTTTTTCGGGATAAGTGGTTGCCCAGAGTGACTCCGATGTCCGGGTGAAGCCAGCGGAAAAACCAACGTGCTACCGGATTGGTAAAAAGCTTTTTCATTCTTTTATATCCGTGATCCCCGGGTCCTAATCCGTCTCCGTGGGCGATAAAAAACTCCTTGTCATTAATCCGGAATTCCTGCTCTTCCCTAAAAAGAGTTACATGAATTTCCTCCTGCAAATAATCCCGCATCCACAAATCATGATTTCCTGTAAAACAGTAAATAACAATTCCGTGATCGGAAAGTTCCGCCAATTTTCCTAAAACCCGTACAAAACCTTTGGGAACTACGGTTTTATATTCATGCCAGAAATCAAACAAATCTCCCAACAAAAATAAAACCTGACAATCAGGTTTTATTTCCTCCAGAAAATCAATGAATACTTTTTCTCTGAGTTTTGACGATTTCTCATCAGGGGCACCAAAATGCTGGTCAGAGGCAAAATAAACCTTTTTTCCTTCTTTTAGTTTTATTTCTATTGGTCTTCTCTTATCCATTCTCCGTAAGAGGTTTCGGTTTCGTATAAGGTAAGTTTTGCCAATACTACATTTTCCGGAAGTTTTGACTGAATTTTCCAGGCAAAATCAGATAACATATTTTCGCAGGTAGGCTGATAATCTGTAAAGATAACTTTATGTCCTTCCTTTACCAGACCTTCTCCCAGTTTTTTATGTTCTGAATTTACATTTAATAAAACGGCATGGTCAAAAGGCTCAATAATAAGCTCTTTAACAATCTTTTTCAGATCGCTGAAGTCCATTACCATTCCGTTTTTTGTATGATTTAAATTGTCAATCGGTTTTCCTTTGACCGTGACATATAATTTATAAGAATGTCCGTGAACATTTTTACATTTTCCATCATATCCCCAGAGAGCATGTGCCGTTTCAAAAGTAAATATTTTAGTTAACCGGATCACATTCAACATTTTTTACTTAATTTTAGACAAAGGTAAACGAAAAAAAATCATGTGGCAAGGAGTTATTTCCGTATTGTTTCCCAAAAGATGCATCGGTTGTGAGGATATAATTCCGAAATCACAGAATTTCTTATGTGATGTTTGCAGTGCCCGACTTCCGTTTACAGAGATTCCTTTGGGTAAGGAAAATCTTCTGTACGAAAAAATCAATCGTATCTCAGAAACGGAATATGCTTCTTCTTTATTGTTTTTTAAAAAGGACAATCTGACACAGAAATTAATACATTATTTAAAGTATAAGAACCTTCCGGAGCTGGGAGAGTGGCTGGCAGAAATATGGGTTGAAAAAAACAGGAATAATCCGGCATTGAATGAGATCGAAACGATAATTCCTGTACCCATTCATCCCAAAAGGTTAAAAAATCGGAATTACAATCAGATAAGTTTATGTGTGAAAAAATTAGCCCGGTTGCTTGACTGTAAATATGATGAAACCATTTTAATTCGCACTCATCATTTAGAGTCCCAGACCGAATCAGGAAAATATGATCGTTTAAAAAGAATGAAGGGGGCTTTTCAGCTGACAAATGAGAAACCGGGTCATTACCTTTTGGTGGATGATGTGCATACTACCGGGGCAACTCTTATTTCATGCACAGAAGAACTTCTGAAAATAAAAGATGCCAAAGTCAGTGTCTTTACTCTTGCTATGACGGATTGAATTTTAAAATAACGTGAGTTCGATACAATTATCAATTGTAATTATTTGATTTTTAGATATATTTTTCTTTTTTCTTGATAAAAAAGAAACAAAAAATCAAGGCTTTGAGCAAATTTAGCTTGAAAAACTCATTGAAAAAGCTAAAATATTTGAACTCGCTTCGCTCAAACAGAAAATATTTTTAACGCTTTTTCTCCTCGTTTTTCTGACGCATTTGCTCAGAGGCCGAATTAGAAATTGTGCTTATAGTTTTTTCAATCTTATTTTTATGTCGAACCCAGGTTAAAAATATACATTCATACACAAAAAGTTATTTGGCTAAAAAACATAAAAAAAATATTTCTTTTTTAAAAAATATTTCTTACCTTTGTTAGACAGTGCTAAGTATGAAAAAATTTTTATCTTTTGTTGTACTATTAATCTCTTTAAATCTGGTAACCGCCC
>JAVBRH010000279.1:0-5727 GCA_031548225.1 Apibacter sp. | reverse complement strand
GGGAAATAATGTATCTTCTTTTTTGTAATTCCTGAGAAGTAAAATCTCGTGTTCCTTTTGGGATGCCTAATTTCATGGATTGTTTGTTGTCTTTTATAATAAGGGCAAAGGTAAAGAATAGTTTTTTAATATATGGAAAGTAATTAGGTTAAGAAAAAAGAGATAAAAATGTGTTAATTGGGTTGATATGACGATTTGCCAATGGGTGACTAACAGAATAATTGAATAACAGAATAACTGTACCTCCTATATTTATATTTAGAGTGCTCTATATACTTAATAAAGTTAGGAAATGGTCTTATTATGGAATTTTATGTATCTGAAACAGTAGTTTTTTACCCCGTTCATTAAATACAAAATAAAATAGTATTGATAGATTTGGTTTAACTCTTAATTCCTGTATCAGGTTTTTAGCAGGGATACCACCAATGCAGGGAATATAATTTTTCATTCTTAAAAAATATCTCTACATGTCCGTCTGAAATACCTTCTCTATCTTCAGATAATTCAATGACCTTTAGTTTTCCTTCTCCATAAACATCTATGGTTTTTATTGCATTTATGGCATTGGGAAATATTTTTCGTAAGTCATTAACAGTTTTTGAGGAATCCAACAGGATTCCTTTATAAAGAATATAATTATTTTTTGAAAACCTGAATTCATCAACCGCTACCTTATCTTTTGAGTTTTCGAACCTTGAGCCGTCTTTATATAAATATTTATCATTCAAATCTTTTGATCCATCTTCATTCTCAAAAACATAAGAGCAGGGTTGTTTTTCCAACATAAGTCTGGCACTATCCACCTTTCCGAAAACTTTTTCAAAGTCTTGGATTGTGAAATATTTTTTTAACTTTCCATTAAATACCATATCGCTTTCAAGCATTATTTCTCTTTTATCATTCTTAACTCCACAAGAAATAAGATAAAAAAATGATAAGATAATTATTACGGTTTTTTTCATGGTTTATCTATTTTGTAATGGTTTAATAATGGTATCACTTTTTGCCAGGTGTCCACAAATGATTTTTAAAGTTGACGATTTTATCATTTTCAATCACGATTCCTTCGTTTTCAAGAAGTTCCTGCATCAGGGTGGGAGTGGCAAACTGATGTTTTCCGGTCAGCAGTCCGTTTCTGTTGACGACACGGTGAGCAGGTATTTTCAGGGCATGGGAGGCATTCATAGCATATCCCACCATTCTGGCCGAGCTTTTCATTCCCAGATATTCTGCAATAATGCCATAAGTGGTTACTTTCCCGTAAGGGATTTTTTGTACGATTTGGTGAACTTTTTCGTAGAAATTTTTATTTTTCATAAGCCTGACTGAAAAATGAAACCTTTTTTTAATATAAAAATAAGAAAAAATATGGAAAAGCATAAGAAGAAATATCTTGATTAAGAAGAAACGAAAAAAAAGATAAAGATATATATCGCTGACAATCAATAAATGGGGAGTATTTTTTCAATAAGTATTAAAAAAATCATATTTTTTTTAATATTTGTGATGTATATCTAAAATATTTTATTACATTAGTAGCAAATGAAGAATAGACTTCAAACACAAACCCAAAAAATGAGAAATTATATATTTTATTCTCCTGTGATGTTTTAAATCAGATAGGAGGGTAAAATGAAAGGAATGATTCTAAACCACTTAGGATCATTTCTTTTTTAAAAAGAATACTAATTTTTAAATTGATATAAATAAATTATTAACTGCAAGATAAATTAAAACCGCAAAATAAAAATGAGTACGTATCAAAACGAATTTCAAGAAAGTATTTCAGATTTAACTGCATTTTGGGCAAAGCAGGCCAAGAAAATCAGTTGGTTAAAAGAACCCAGTATTATTCATTCTGTAGGTCCAAACGGACTGGATGAATGGTATAAAGACGGGAAAGTAAACATGTCTTATCTATGTATAGATAAACATATTGATGACGGGTATGGAGAAGAAACCGCGATTATTTATGATTCTCCGGTATCCCAGACAAAATCCAAAATTACCTACAACCAGTTAAAACAAAAAGTAGAAAAACTGGCAGGAGGGTTAAAAAAATTAGGAGTACAAAAAGGAGATACAGTAATCATCTATATGCCGATGATCCCTCAGACGATCATGGCAATGATGGCCTGTGCGAGAATTGGAGCAATTCACTCAGTGGTTTTTGGAGGGTTTGCGCCTAAGGAGCTGGCTACGAGGATTGATGACTGTGCACCTAAAGTTATTATTTCCGCTACTTCGGGAATAGAAGTAGATAAGATTATACCTTATAAACCTATGGTGGATGAGGCTATTGCAATAGCAGAGCATAAACCGGATTATGTGGTATTATATAACAGAAGATTAGGAGCTATTGTTCCTGAGCAAGATTATGATGTGGATTTCAATACATTAATAAACTTATCGGAACCTGAGCCTTACGTAGAAGTAGAGGCCACTCATCCGTTGTTTATCTTATATACTTCCGGTACTACAGGGAAGCCTAAAGGGGTGGTACATGATACCGGAGGATATGCAGTGGCTTTGAAATTTTCCATGGAAAATATCTATGACAGCAAACCCGGGGATGTGTTCTGGGCAGCATCGGATTTCGGTTGGATTGTAGGACATAGTTATATTGTATATGCTCCTATGGTTAACAGGAATGCGACTATTGTTTATGAAGGAAAACCGGTAAGGACTCCGGATGCGGGAGCTTTCTGGAGAGCTGTGGAAGAATATAAAGTACGGGTATTTTTCTCCGCACCTACAGCGTTTAGGGTGGTTAGAAAAGAAGATCCTAACGGAGAGCTAATCAAACAGAGAGATATAAGCAGTCTTAAATATTTATTTGTGGCCGGGGAAAGATGTGATGCAGCAACATTAGAGTGGTTGCAGGAACAATTACAAATTCCGGTTATAGACCACTGGTGGCAGACAGAAACTGCCTGGCCGATTCTGGCGAACTTTATGGGATACGGAGGTTTCCCTGTAAAACCAGGATCTGCAGGAAAACCGGTACCGGGATATGATGTACAAATTTTAGGAAATGAAGGAGAACAATTAGGAGCAGGAGAAGAAGGAGCAGCAGTAATAAAACTTCCGTTGCCTCCGGGAACTCTTACTACTTTATGGAATGCAGAAGAAAGATACAAAGAAGGATACTTGTCCCAATATCCGGGCTACTACTTTACAGGAGACGGAGCTTATAAGGATCAGGAAGGATATCATTATATTACCGGTCGTTTAGATGACGTAATCAAAGTGGCTGGACACAGACGTTCCACATCGGAAATGGAAGAGGTTATTGCCAGAAATCCACAGGTTGCCGAGTGTGCTGTAATGGGAATTGAAGATTCCATTAAAGGTCAGGTACCGTTTGCAGTAGTTGTAACCAAAGGATTCGAAGAGGTAGAGTCTTCCAAATTGGAACAGGCGCTAAAACAAAGTGTTAGAAAAGAAATTGGAGCTATAGCTTCCCTAAGCCGGGTAATTCAGCTTAACCGTTTACCTAAGACCCGTTCCGGGAAAATTTTACGCAGACTGATCCGTAATATTGCAGACGGAAAAGAAATAGTGGTTCCTTCCACTATTGAAGATCCGGTTGTAATTGACGAAATCATCCATGCATTCAAAGAAGAAGGAGTGGGAGTTTACGGATTCGGAGGAGAAAAAGCCGAAAAGAATATCGACAATCTGGTAGTAACTTCCAATATAGATTATGAGAAATTCTACGATAGAAGTATAGCGAAGCCTGAAGATTTCTGGGAAGAAATAGCTAAAACCTTTACCTGGAAAAAAACATGGGATAATGTTTTGGAAGCCGACTTTAATAAAGCGGAATTCAAGTGGTACACAGGAGGTAAGTTAAATATTACAGAAAACTGTCTGGACAGACATATTGAAAAACTGGGAGATCAGGCTGCCATTCTGTTTGAACCGAATGAGCCGGGAGAAGCTGATAGAAAAATAACGTATAAAGAACTCCATAATGAAGTATGTAAGCTGGCGAATGTATTAAAATCAAAAGGAATACAAAAAGGAGACCGCGTATGTATTTATATGCCTATGATTCCGGAGCTGGTAATCAGTGCATTAGCCTGTGCAAGAATAGGTGCCGTACATACTGTGGTATTTGCGGGATATTCAGCCAAAGCTTTAGCATATCGAATTCAGGATTCCGGATCTAAACTTTTAATTACAGCTGACGGTTCTAACAGGGGAGCTAAATTTACCGATTTAAAATCCATAGTTGATGAAGCTTTGGAAGGTGGTTCATCTGTAGAATCTGTGATTGTATATGAAAGAACCAGTCAGGGTGCTTCTATGAAAGAAGGAAGAGATGAATATTGGAATGCATTGATGAAAGATGCAGATATTCACTGTCCTGCTGAGGAAATGGATGCAGAAGATATGTTGTTTATCATATACAGTTCTGAATCTTCAGGAAAACCGAAAGGAATTGTACACACCTGTGGAGGGTATATGGTTTATACAACTTACACATTTAAAAATGTATTCCAGATAGGAAGCGGAGATGTTCATTTCTGTACTGCCGATATAGGCTGGCTGGCCGGACATTCTTACGGGGTATATGCTCCATTATTGTCTGGTGTAACTTCTGTTTTATTTGAAGGAGCACCGTCTTATCCAGATTACGGACGTTTCTGGCAGATAGTTGACAAATATAAAGTAACTCATTTCTATACTGCCCCGACAGCATTGAGAACATTGGAAACTCAGCCTCAGCATTTTGTAGAAGACTACGACCTGAGCAGTTTGAAAGTGTTAGGATCTGTAGGAGAGCCTTTGAATGAGGAAGCATGGCATTGGTATAATGAAAAAGTAGGAAAAGAAAACTGTCCGATAGTAGATACCTGGTATCAGACCGAAACCGGAGGAATTATGATTTCTGCCCTTGCAGGAGTTACACCTACCAAAGCAACCTACGCTACCAAACCGTTTTTGGGAATCAATGCTTGTTTAGTGGATGAAAATGGAAATGAAGTAGAAGAGGAACATGGAGAAGGAAGGCTTTGTATTAAGGGTGCGTGGCCGGGAATGGCAAGAACTATCTACGGAGATCATCAGAGATATAAAGATTTGTATTTTTCTGCTTACAAGGATAAATATTTTACCGGAGACGTAGCAATCAGGGATATTGAAGGAAACTATAAAGTTGTTGGACGTCTGGACGACACCATTGTAGTATCTGATCACAGATTATCCACTTCCCCGATTGAAAATGTAATTAATGAGCACACCATGGTAACGGAATCTGCAATTGTAGGATATCCGCATGGTATTAAAGGAAATGCTTTATATGCTTACGTAATTACTTACGATAAACCGGCAAATGAAGATGCGACAAGAAAGGAAATACAACAGCACATAGAAAGATCTATTGGAGGAATTGCAAAACCGGATAAAGTTCAGTTTGTTTCCGGATTGCCAAGAACCCGAAATGGTAAGATCATGAGAAACGTTCTGCATAAAATTGCTTCCGGAGAGGTAGATAATTTAGGAGATATATCCGACATTATTAACCCGGAAGTATTGGATGAAATAATTAAAGGAAGATTGTAATAGATTAAATAAATAATAAAAAAGGCTGTTTATAAAACAGCCTTTTTTTATTTAAAGCCTTTGTAGAAAAGACTTTATATTCTTTCAAAGACCAGTAAAAAAATATTTCCACACAAAATTATGTAAACTAAGATTATTTTGGAAAAAAAAAAA